>JAUWWP010000173.1 GCA_030616835.1 Deltaproteobacteria bacterium
CATTACCGAGCTTATGGCCCAGGAGGATATCGATGGTGCTCTGGTGGGAGGGGCCAGCCTTGAGGCTTGTTCCTTTGCCAAAATCATAAAGTTTAAGTCAGGAGGCTAATTATGACGGCAGTAATCATTGTTATTCACATTATTGTCTGCTTTGCCCTGATCCTCATCGTTCTTCTCCAGACCGGGAAGGGAGCCTCGATGGGAGCTGCCTTCGGCGGGGCCAGCCAAACTATCTTCGGTAGTTCTGGACCTGCCGGTTTCCTGGGAAAACTTACGGCTGGTGCCGCGGTCGTCTTTATGCTGACTTCATTGAGTCTTGCTTATATCTCCAGCCATCGCTTCGACAAAACCATCTTCGGAAAGACACCTGCTCCCGCAACCAGGCCAATTCCGGGAGCATCTTTACCCTCGGAGGAGACCACTTATCCTGAAGAAGTGCCGGATGCTGCCGGGGCTACTCCCGCCGGCGAGGAAACTATCCCAGTAGAAAAGGAGCAAACTGAGCTCCCGGAAACAAAATGAGCTGAGAAAATCAGGCTCAGGACACCAAGAGATAAAACAATGTAAATAGTTGCCGAAGTGGTGGAATTGGTAGACACGCCATCTTGAGGGGGTGGTGGGTAACCCCCGTGCGGGTTCAAATCCCGCCTTCGGCACCAAGAAGATGCCAAAATATGTTCCATCACGAATTTTTTGCGGAAGCTAAAGGCGCCACGCTCGCTGAAGTTATTCAGTCAATCAGTTCTCTCAGTGCCAGTGTACAAAGTCTTGAAAGCACCGTTAAAGGGATAAAAATCAGCCTTTGGTCAATCCCTGTTATAGTTGCTATTCTACTATTCCTGTTTTCGTTATTTATTAAATTGTGAAGTTTAACTTCAGACCTCTGGACATTCCGTTAAGCTCCGGATTAACTATCGGACTGCCAAAAAAAGCCTTGAAGATTGATTGCCATTTGCCACCGGCAATTCAGTGTTGAAAATTCCGGCAGAATAGAATAAGATAAAGCAAGCTGGGAATAACCGGATTTGAAAATGGTAGTTAGTTAAAAACAACAACCCCTAATTCTTTGTAATTATTTAAGAAATTAACAATAAGTTAATATTTCAATAACGTCCCCCTTTTCTCCCCAAATTACAAATGAATGACAAATGTCAAAATCTGAATATCAAAACTTATTTGTCATTTGGGCTTTGGATTTCATTTGAGCTTTGAGCTTTGGAATTTGATATTCAGCCTTCGTAGCCACTACGGCGAAGTAGGCTTAGATTTTCTTCCTTTGGCAATGATAATTCTGTGGATGAATCAGCTACCAGCCTAAATATAACTTTTCCCTATTCTTGCTTCTCACTTAGCAAACAAGGCCTTCTCTAATCTCTGCTAAACTAATTGAAATCTTTAATTCCGGGGATACAATACTAAAATATTCCCTTGACACGGTAGGGGGATGGTAGGGGGGAAAGGGGTCGCCCATTGACTTGAAACCTGACTGAAACTTTTAAAAGATATTCTTTATCCGTGATCCTATCTTAAGTATCATGTCAAGCTCTGACACCAAAACTTTCTCTTAATCGTTTTCATGGCTACCTCCTCTATTGTAGCTTATTAACTACAATAACATAGCGAAAAAAGTCAAATCCCTAACCCCGCTTTTATGTCGCAGGCCCCCGGGCAGGCAAAGGCTTGACTTGTTAATCTATCTTAGGCTACAATTATCACAGTGAAAAAATTTTCGGGTGATATAAGCAGAAAGTGGAAAAAAATAAAATGACCAAAATTATTACGAAACTCAAAAATGTCTGGAAAGCTCACCCGGAAGTGACCTTTGCCTATATCTTTGGAAGTTCGGTTAAAGGAATGTTTAACCCGGAAAGTGATATAGATATTGCTGTGTATCTTCAGGATGGAGTAAATTCTGCTGATTTTATATTCTCAATAATGCCAAAGATTGTTCGCATGACTGGGCGGGATAAAATCGATCTTGTGGTTCTGAATGAAGCACCGCTTTCGCTCAGATATATAATACAAAAGAACGGGATACTTATCTTTGAAAAAAACGAAGAATACCGAACAGATTTTGAGACCAGAACACGTCTTTCCTTCTGGGACTATGAACCACATCTGAAAGTTTACGAATCATATATGTTAAAAAGACTTGCGGAAGGAACCTTTGGCACCTGATATATTAGCGCGAATAGCTAAATTAGAGAAGGTACTGAAAAAGCTGGAAAGGCTTCGCCAGAGAAATATATCCGAACAAGAGTTTCTTAAGGATGATGACCTGCAGGACATAGTCGAGCGAAATTTAGAAGTTGCAGTCGAAGCACTGATAAATATTGCAAACCATATCATTGGCAAAAAGAGATACCGAAAACCAGAGAATGCTGCAGATACATTTCAGATTTTGACAGAAGAAGGAATATTAGAAAAGGACTTCTCTCATAAACTCCAGGGGTGGGTTGGTTTGAGAAACGTTATTGTGCACATATATGCCGAGATAAATCTGTCCTTATTATATAAAGCACTGATGAACGAGCAAGATGACCTAAGGAAAGCCGCAAAAATACTGTGTGGGGAAGTAGAGAAATAGGGGACAGTGGGGCTGTTGAAAAAGCCTTCCCTTGTCTCTCTGAACCCTTCGCTTTCTGTCATTCTGAGGAACCCTTCGCATATAGCTCAGGATAAACTCCGTGAAGAGTCTCGCTCAGGATAAACTCCGGAAAATCGAACCCCTACAATTGGTGAACTGGAAGGAAGGAGGAGGTTATGACCATGTCATCCGATGCGAAAATACTGGAAAAAGTCGCTTTTTTGGAAAAGGAGCTAAATTCCCTCAAAGAGATCCTTCTTGAGAAAAGGACCAGGAAGAAGGCCTCTATTAAAGGAGATAAGAAAAAGGCTGTTGAGGAATTCCTCAAGCTGGAGATGGACTTCGGTCCCTGGGAGGAAGAAAAGCGGAAGCTGGTAGAGGGGAGAGCTAAAGAAATTGATCCTTTTGGACACTAATATATTCATGTATGCTGTGGGTAAGCCTCATCGCTATAAAGAATCTTGCCAGAAAATCCTCAAAGCTATTGGAGCTGGGATGGAGGACTTTAATACCGATGCTGAAGTATTGCAGGAGCTTCTTTATGTCTATAGCCTAAAGGGTCAACGCCAGAAGGGCATTGGGGCTGTGGAGAGAGCCCTTATCATTTTCCCCAATCCTTCCTCTATTACCAAACTCGAAGTGAATGAGGCAAAGGAGCTGATGAAGAAATATCCTGTCCTTCTTGCCAGAGATGCCATCCATGCTGGTGTTATTATTGCCCAGGGATATGAAGGGATCTTGTCTGCCGATAGCAATTTTGATTTAATTAAAGAAATTAAGAGATACGACCCTATAAAATTTGCAGAGAGCCTATAAGATAAATGCTTTTTGATTGGCGAGTTTTCAGCGCTCAGCGTGATGCGGTCAGAGCTTCATTTAGTTACTTGACTATTCCAGAATCTTCTTGAGCCCCGTTTCCTCCGACACCCGTTCATCGAGCCTCCTTATGCCCATACTCACCGCCGAGGAACCCACACCAAAATTATTCCCAACATCGAGATGAAAACAAGATAAGCTCAAGATGGGACAAGATAAATATCAGTTTACATCAGTTCCTATCTGCTTAAATCGTGATGATACAAATCCCAAATCAATTTCTTCGACAGGTTCAGGACAAGATTTTGAGTAAACTCCGGTAATTGGGGCTTTTGACTTTTTCTGCCCATTCTGCTATAATAATAGAATTATTGAAAAGGTTTGGAGAGTGCTGTAGTGAAAAGATTAGCATTAGCATCCCTGGAGAATGGATCTAAAAGGGTAGCTATTAAAGGAGACCTTAAGTCCTTTGGGCCGGCCGATATCATCTCCTTTATTGAAATCAACCGGAAAACCGGAATATTAACTTTCGACTTTGGGAGGGTCTCCAAGTCCCTGTTCCTTCGGGAAGGCAATATCATTTTCGCCTCCTCCTCCTTGAAAGAGGATCGCTTAGGTGAGTCGTTATGTCGGGCAGGGAAGATTTCCCCCGAGCATTTAGAGGTGGCGGCAAAGGAGATATCTCCCGAGAAAAATCTAGGTAAGATCTTAGTTGAAAAGGGATTTATAACTGCCAAAGAGCTCTGGTTGGGACTCAGGAGGCAGGTAGAGGAGATTGTCTATAGCATCTTTTACTATAAAGAAGGGAGTTTTTCCTTTCTGGAAGGTGACCTCTCTCAGGGTAATGTAATTAGTCTCAATATGAGCACTCAGAACCTAATGATGGAGGGGATCAGAAGGATCGATGAATGGGCGAGGTTTTTAGAAAAATTTCCCTCAAAAGATATAGTCTTGGAGCCTAAAGAATCCCCTCCTAATATAGAGCTTAACCCGATTGAGCAAAGAGCTCTGAGCCTTGTCGATGGTTCGATAACTTTAGAGGAGATCTCTCGCAGAAGTGGTTTGGGAGATTTCGACACTTATAAAGTTCTTTTCCATCTGATCCAGGCCGGTTTTGTCGAGATCAGGCAAGAGGGAAAGGCCTCCCGGGCAATTAGCGATATAGGTCAGGCAAGATTGGAACCAGCCGTGGAAGAGATCAACACCATTTTTAAAGACATATACTCTATCTTACACACAAAGACTAAGGATATTGACTTTATTGCCAGGTTTAATACATTTTTCTTAGATCTCCCTCCTGATTTAAGTCAGCTCTTCAAAGGGGTTAAGTTCGATGAAGAAGGAGGTCTGAACACATCAGTTCTGATCCAGAATACTGAAGGGTTGAAAAGGGAGGATAAAAAGGATTTTTTGATCGAGGCTCTTAATGAACTGCTTTATTTTCTCCTATTTGAGCTAAGAAACCTTCTGGAGAAAGAGGAGGCGGAAGAATTGGCAGAGATCATTCAAAAGATGCAAATCGATTGAGCTAAAGGGAGGAGGAAGATTTGGGGGACGAAGGGAAGAAAAAGATTATCTTAGCTCTGGATGTTAAGGACATGGCTCAAGCTCGCCACTGGGTGGATCTACTCAAGGATTATGTTGGATTCTTTAAGGTAGGACAGCAGCTTTTTACCAGTGCTGGACCAGCAGTGGTGGGAATGATTAAGGATCTTGGAGGTAGGGTATTTCTGGATCTTAAGTTTCACGATATCCCCGTAACTGTCTCCCGAGCAGGGGAGGAGGCCGTAAAACTTGGCGTGGCGATGTTTACCCTGCATGCCTCAGGGGGATTGGAGATGATGCAGAGAACGGTAAATGCTGTGGAAACTACCGCAAAGCAGTTAACAGTAGTTAAGCCAACAATTTTAGCAGTCACTATCCTTACCAGTTTGGGGCAAGAGGAGCTCAGAAGAGTAGGGGTGAGCGAGCCTCTGGAGGAGGTAGTGGTTCTCCTGGCAAAACTGGCCCAAAAAGCTAAGGTAGACGGAGTGGTGGCATCAGCGAAAGAAGTGAGGCTGATAAGGGAGAGCTGCGGAGACGATTTTTTGATCGTAACCCCCGGGATTAGGCCGAGTGGGGCTAAGCTTGAGGATCAGAGGAGAGTCCTTACACCTAAGGAAGCCATTGACCAAGGAGCAAATTATATTGTAATAGGACGGCCAATTTTGAACTCGAAGGATCCAGTGAAGGAAGCAAAGGATATCATTAGGGAAATAAATTCCTTCGGCAGGCTCAGGACAAGTAATAATTTTAAATAATTGAAAGATATTTCAAAAAACAAAGAAAAAATTAAAAAATCTTTATTTTTTAATCATTATTCATCTTATTTGTTGATAATTGCAGATATTGTTAATAAATAGTGCTTGATTTTAAAATTAAACAGTGTAATAATTTTATGTTTAAGCTGGTGTAGCTCAATCGGTAGAGCAGCTGATTTGTAATCAGCAGGTTACGGGTTCGAGTCCCATCACCAGCTCCACTTAAGTTAAGGAAACACCTTTAGGTAGTTTCCTTAATTTTTTTCTTTGTCGAGGGCAATTTTGGAGAGGTTCCCGAGCGGTTAAAGGGAGCAGACTGTAAATCTGCCGGCGAAGCCTTCGGAGGTTCGAATCCTCCCCTCTCCATATAGGTTGTAGGTTGGGCATCCTGCCCGATATGCCTGTCCTGAGCGAAGTCGAAGGAATGGCGGGCTGGAAGCCCGCCCTACAAGTTGAATTAAGTCTTCCCTTAGATTTAAGCGGGAGTAGCTCAGTTGGCTAGAGCATCAGCCTTCCAAGCTGAGGGTCGCGGGTTCGAATCCCGTTTCCCGCTCCATCTTTC
>JAUWWP010000353.1 GCA_030616835.1 Deltaproteobacteria bacterium
AATGAGGCATTCTGGCATTTTTTTGATAAGCTTTTCGAAAATCAGAAAAGTATTAATGAGGGTAATGTCAGAGAGAAATGTCTCCAGTTGGCAGAGGAGGCCAACTTGGATATTGAAAAGTTTACCAGTTGTTATGATAATAAAGAAACCTTAGCCCGGGTCAAGCAGGATGCAGAGGAAGGAAAGAGGATCGGACTTACCGGGGTGCCAGCCTTTTTTATCAACGGTAAGAAGTTAAGTGGTGCCCAACCCTATGAAAAATTTCAAGAAGTGATTGACGAGGAATTGGAAAAGAAATGAAAATTCCCTCCCCCCCGATGTCCATCGGGGGGGGTTAGGGGGAATCATAAGGAGGTTGTTGAAGATGACTACTCGACAAAAATTGGTATGCAGTTATCCAGCGGTAATTTTTCTCTGCCTCCTCGTTTTTCCCGGCTCCGCCAATTCTCAAAAAAAGGAAAAGGCAGTTAGTGAGGGAGGAAAGAAGGCAGTTATGATTATTGCCCAGAATGGCTTCCGGGATGAAGAGCTTAAGGAGCCCAGGGAGATACTTACGCAGAAGGGAATAAAGGTTACCATTGCCTCCTCTTCCCTAAATACGGCTAAGGGAATGCTGGGAGCGAGGGCCAAGCCGGAGATAATATTAAGCGAGCTTAAGGTGGAAGACTATGATGCGGTTATTTTTGTGGGAGGGATAGGGGCCAAACAATACTGGGATGACCCTGCTGCCCACCGGATCGCCCGGGAGGCGCTCAAGAAGAAGAAGGTTCTTGGGGCTATCTGTATTGCCCCGGTTATCCTGGCCAATGCCGGGATTTTATCCGGGAAGAAGGCGACGGTATGGGAGTCCGAGGCGAAAAGATTAAAGGAAAAGGGAGCAACTTATACCAGTAAACCTGTTGAGGTTGATGGTAAGATTGTTACCGGAAGTGGACCCCAGGCCGCTAAGCAGTTTGGTCAGGCAATAGCCAAGCTCTTAACTGAAGGTAAAGAATAGTTTCCGGTAGATTACCCTCTCTTTCAATAACTACTTTCCAACACTCCTAACAATTTCAATAAATCCATATTTGTCTCCGTCATTGAATAGCATAAAGTTCCTGGGCACCGCCGGGGCCCGATTTGTAGTTATGAAACAGCTTCGGGCCTCGGGCGGAATCTGGCTGACTTTAAACGATACTCAGATACTGATCGATCCTGGTCCAGGAGCCCTGGTCAAATGTTCTACCAGCAGGCCTAAGCTTGAGCCTTCCACCCTTGATGCCATCATCCTGACCCACCGGCATCTGGATCACTCTGCTGACATCAATATTATGATTGAAGCCATGACCCAGGGAGGGTTCAAACCAAAGGGATACCTCTTTGCTCCGGAAGATGCCTTATCCGAGGATCCAGTTGTTTTCAAGTACCTCCAGGGATTTGTGGAGAAGATTGAGTTTCTGAAGGAAGGAAAGAGCTATTCAGTGAAAAATGTTAGCTTTAACACCCCTAAAAGACATATCCATGGAGTAGAAACCTATGGGTTGAATGTAATCTCTTCTAATATAAAGCTCTCCTTCATCACTGATACCCGCTATTTTGAAGGACTGGAGACCTACTATAATGGGGATATACTTATCCTGAACGTTGTTGTCTATGAAAACATATTTCAGAGTAAAATCGATCATTTAAGTAGAGGGAATGCTGAGAAGATTATCAGTATCCTCAAACCCCGGGCAGCGATCCTCACTCATTTTGGCATGACTATGATTAAAGCGAAGCCCTGGGAGGTAGCAGCTAAGATCCAGGAAAGCTCAGGAGTTACCGTCATCGCCGCCCGGGATGGGATGAAATTCAATATTGACGAGTACTACCAATAATCCCCGTAATTCTCTTGAAATGTGATAGCAGGATCAACAGGACAGGGTAGGGGGTCAAATCTTCAATCTTGACAAATAGGCTCAGGCCCGCACCTTGACTATTGACTAAGTTGTTTTAGAACCAACATCCCCAAAATCAAAAGGCGGGACAGGCGGATTGAAAAGTCGACAGAATGGAATAATATAAAGCAAGCTGAGAATGGTTAAAAATTACATCTTGATTTGTGTAATTCATTATTCAAGATGTGACCCCATGACTACTTCAGCTCCATACAAGCCATCTTTTTTGATCTTCACCGCCTCGTCTTCCGCCTCCCTCCTATACTCCTCAATTTCCACCACCCTATTCTCCACACGAGCCTTTTCCGCTGCGAAGCCCAGGAGGTGGCTCTCCAGGCTCGATTCCGCAAGGGGAAGGGAATCGGGATTCCCGGTTTGCACGGCCTTTGCGAACTCACGGAATATGACTCTGTCGCCCCCGCCGTGCAGTATGCCATGGTACCTGATCCTTTCCCTTCTCACTCGCGCTGGATTGTAGGTCCTTGTCTCAAGCCTGCCGGAAAAGTCGGCCGTTCGTATCTCACCCTTTGAGCCGTGCAGGTTCAGGGTCCTCTCCCATACCAGGCTGAAACCTGAAAGCGAATACGACGCGGTGACTCCATCCTCGAACTCCAGATTCACCACCTGGTGGTCCACCACATCGTTGGGCGATCGGAACACGCACCTACCGTAACTCGTCTCGTCGAGCGCTTTCCTGATCCCCTCTTCAGACAGGTCGTCCTGGGTCACGATGGATGCCAGGGTGCGGAAGCGAGGGTACCGGACGAAGTCCTTCACTACCTCGAGGGACTGCCCGGTAAAAAGCCACATGGGAATGTCAGGACGACCAGGTTTTATGTACTGCTTAATGGCGCTGAACTCACACTCGGCCTCCACCGGACAACCCTGCGTGCATCGCTCCGGCGCGCCCTGCGGTGCGTTCTCCTGGGTGAAGAACCGAAGGCTCCCGAAGCTCGACACCCGCACCGGCTTAAGGCCCGTAAGCCACAGTATCAGATCCAGGTCGTGGATACCCTTGGCCATCATGAACGAGTGCGACATGGAAGAATGGTAGTGGATACCGCGCACGTAGCTTAGGATGAAGTGCCAATATCCGATGTTCTCTGCGCAATCAATGTTCATGAGCCTGCCCACAATCCCGTCGTCTAGCAGATCCTTGACCCTGGTGTAGATACTGTTGTAGCGGTTCTGGGTGGACACGGCCAGGATGCGGTCCTTTTCTCGTGCCGACTCGGTCAAGACCACGCATTGGCCGGGTGAGAGGGCCATGGGCTTTTCAAGGAGAATGTGATAGCCCGCATCCAGGGCCGCCATGGTGGACTTGAAATGCATGCGGCATGGTAGCGCATTAATGGCGGCATCGGCGAGCATGGGCCGATCAAGGAGTTCCTTCCAGTTCCCGAAGGCGTTTTTACTCGGTACGCCATACTTTTTTACAAACTGTTCGCGCCTTCCGTCGTGTGGCTCGGCCACCGCGATTATCTTGATGAGGTCGGGCCGCTCTCTTATGAGTGTACCGAGGTTTAGCTCCCCCCTTACCCCTGCGCCCAGAAGGGCAACAGTTACTGGCTTTGCTTCCGACATTGTTCTTTCCTCCTGTAAATACTTAATCAACTACTTCTCCATG
>JAUWWP010000454.1 GCA_030616835.1 Deltaproteobacteria bacterium
TATGGTATAGTAGAGAAAAGATGGATAGAAAAAAGGCAAAAGGTCTCATTAAAGACCTCCGGCAAAAGATCCACTACCATAACTATCGCTATTATGCCCTTGATGATCCTGAGATCTCCGATGCCGAATATGACCGCCTGATGGCTGAACTACGAGATCTCGAGAGGAAATTTCCCGAGCTCATTACTGCCGACTCCCCCACCCAGCGGGTTGGTGCTCCCCCGCTCGAGGAATTTCAAACGGTCCGCCATACCCTTCCCATGCTCAGCCTTGATAATGCCTTTGATGAAAAGGAATTGGGGGAGTTTGATCAGCGGGTGAAAAAATTCTTGAAGAGCTCCGGGGAGATCGAGTACATTGCTGAGCCCAAGCTCGATGGGGCGGCCGTGGAACTCGTTTATGAAAAAGGAAGATTTACCTCGGGCTCCACCCGGGGCGATGGAATAACCGGAGAGGATGTTACCCAGAACCTGAAGACTATCAAATCCATCCCGTTAGTTTTAATGCTGACAGCACAGGGAGCCAGGTCATCGGCCTCTCCCGCGGAGATACCTGAACGGCTGGAGGTCCGGGGAGAGGTAATTATCGGCAAAAAAGAATTTCGCGAGCTTAATAAAAGCCGCGAAGCGGAGGGAGAGCCTCTCTTTGCTAATCCCCGTAATGCCGCTGCGGGTTCGCTCAGACAGCTTGACTCCTCGATAACTGCCCGCCGCCCCCTGGACATATTCTGCTACGGCCTGGGCCAGATCTCCGGGATAAGCTTCCCCACCCATCAGGAGGCTCTAAATGCTCTGCACTCCTGGGGCTTCAAGGTAAATCGTCATTATAAAAGATGTAAAGGCATCGAAGAGGTTCTTGAGTACTATCGCCGGATAATGAAAAGAAGGGAAGAGCTCCCCTACGAGATTGATGGGGTGGTGTTGAAGGTGGATCGGATCGATCTCCAGAGGGAACTGGGAGAAAAATCGCACAGTCCCCGCTGGGCAATTGCCTATAAGTTTCCTGCCCATCAGGAAACTACCAGGATTAAGGATATTATCGTCCAGGTAGGTAGAACCGGGGCCTTAACCCCGGTGGCCCTCCTGGATCCAGTGCAGGTTGGAGGGGCAGAGGTCAGCCGGGCTACTCTCCACAATCAGGACGAGATCGAGCGCAAGGATGTCCGGATTGGAGATACTATCCTGGTCCAGCGGGCGGGGGAGGTTATTCCCGAGGTGGTCAAGGTAATCACCAGTAAGCGGAGCGGCCAGGAGAGGATATTTCGAATGCCTGATAGATGCCCGGTGTGCGGCTCAAAGGCCTTTAGGTCACCTGATGAGGCTGTCCATCGCTGCCTGGGCCTAAGCTGTCCTGCTCAGCTAAAAGAAAGAATCCACCACTTTACCTCCCGAAGGGCGATGGATATCGAGGGCCTGGGGGATAAGCTGGTAAATCAGTTGGTAGAGCAGGACTTGGTTAAAGACTTTTCCGATCTTTATCGTCTGAGCAAAGAGGCCCTGGCCGCCCTGGAGCGGATGGCCGAAAAATCTGCGGAAAACATCCTGAAGGCCCTGGAGACAAGCAAGAAGGTAACCCTTGCGCGCTTCATCTACGCCCTGGGAATCCGCCATGTAGGGGAGCATACTGCCGAACTCCTGGCCCAGGCCTTTCCTAATCTTAAAGAACTATCTTCGGCCTCGGAAGAGCAGTTGCTGGAGGTCGAAGGGATCGGCCCGGAGGTCGCCAAAAGCATACGGCATTTCTTCCGAGAGGAGAGTAACCTTAAAATCATCGAAAGACTCCAGCGGAGTGGGTTTAAAATCACTCAAAAAAGAAGAGAAATTACCGAGAAGCTGGCTGGCCTTAGCTTTGTTTTTACCGGAGCCCTGGAGATTTTCACCCGGGAGGAAGCCCAGAGGGCGGTGGAGGAACTGGGGGGTCGCGCAGCTTCGAGCGTGAGCAAAAAAACTGACTATGTCGTCGCTGGAAAAGAAGCGGGATCGAAGCTTAATCAGGCCAGAAAAATGGGGGTAAAGATCATCACCGAATCAGATTTCAAGAGGCTGATTTCCTCTCCTTGAACCTCTGCGCACACTCCTTACTGCAAAAATAATAGCTCTGTCCTCTTATCCGGCGACTGATTGCCTCATCTTTAGGAATATAGGTATTGCACTGAGGGTCCTTTACCATCTCCTTGCTGCCGATCTGCGAGGAGTCCCCCGGGACCAAGCTCCTTCTATCTCTCCGGTTAATAAGCAGATTCTTAACTAATCGGTAAACCAGGAAAAATAGGAATAAAAGAAGCAGAAATCGTCGCATAGTAAATTTCAGGTAGTGAACTTATTCCTTCGACAATCTCAGGACAAGTTTTAGTTGATAATTCCAGCCATATCTTTGTTCCTTTAAATCCAAATATCAAAATCCAAATGCCAAATGAATGTCAAATGACTAAATGTCAAATATCAACTGAGAAACCCTAAATCCTAAATCCTAAATCCTAAATAAATTCTAAATTCAAATACCAAATGTTTAAACCATCCCTTCGACAGACTCAGGACAGGGTTTTTTATTTTGTATTTTGATCATTTGATATTATTTAGGATTTGGTGCTTAGTGCTTAGGATTTATTTATATATTTTGTCATTTGAACTTTGGACTTTGTTTGA
>JAUWWP010000222.1 GCA_030616835.1 Deltaproteobacteria bacterium
AGGTTGGCTGAACCCATAACCCCAATACTCCGGAATGAATCCATTATTCCCCATACTGTCCCGAAAAGACCAATGAAAGGGGCAGCACTCCCGGTGGTTGCCAGGAAGGTAAGAAATCTCTCCAGCAGGTTTATCTCCGACATGGTAGCTTTCTGCATTGCCCGGTTGATGTTACCGAGTCCTCCGGGCTCAGGGCCTAGGCCTTCTCGGGCAGAGGAGCTCCCGGCAGGATTGGCTTTTTTTAATCTGATCAGTTCCTGATATCCTGCCTTAAAGACGGCAGCCACCGGACTTAAGCTTAATTCCCCGGAGGTCTCATAGATGGAATCCAGCTTTTTGCTTTCCCAGAAGACATCCAGGAATTTTTTCGATTCGGTCCTGGCCTTCCAGACTACTCGAAGCTTAAAGAAGATTATTGCCCAGGTAAGAACGGAGAGAAAAGAAAGGATTAGCAGGACCAGTTTAACCACTGGTCCCGCCTCCAAAACCAGCTCTAAAATTCCTCCCCGGAAACTATCCCCGGCCCCCAAAATGCTTAGCCAAAAAACTGTTGCCTTCACTTTCCTTCGCTTTTTCCTTATATCCTATTAAAAATCTAAGAATAATTCAATGGCCCCTCGGTGGGCTAAATTCTTAGCTTTTCTAAAGACTCATCGTCTATCGGAGAGGAGACCTGGAATTGCTGCTGGCCAAATTTGCCCCGCACATTTATGGTGTGCGGTGGGGTGCCATCCGGCTTCCCATATCTGACAATAATCCTGCTGACCAAAATCATTACATCTTGAGGCACCTCTCCGCAGATCAGTGCTGCCGGGCCGGTAAAGCTCTGGGGGTAAAGGAGGTAGTGGTGGGGCTCCTTCAGGAGTTCGATTCTCTGATTTTCCCTTTCATTTCTTCCCACGATCACTTTCACTGACTTACTGAGCCGGAAATGCCGGCCTATCGGTAGTAGTTCAACATCTCTTAAAGTGTAATTGGCTCCAGTAGTGCTAAATAAGTCTCGCAGCTTTCTGGAGAAATTCTCATCAGTAAGCAGACAGCCCCCGGCGGGCGAGGGATAGTCCTTTATCCCCAGTTCTTCAGCTAATCTCATTTGATCCTTCCGGGAGCGCCCACTTAGGCCCAGGAGCTTATCCCGCTCAACAATCCCCTCCCTTTCTGGAATTGTAGGCTCAAGGAGTAGGGCCGAGAGGGGACGAAGCACCAGACCCTTTAGATTACTTTCCCGATCAATAATCCTTAGGGTATCCTGCCTCTGAGACATTGGTCTCTGGCCCAGTACCTCCCCGGTGATCAAAAAAGAGGCATTAATCTCCTCCATATATCTCGTGGCCAGTTGAAGCATAAAGATCCGGCAGTCAATACAGGGATTCATATTCTTCCCGTAACCATGGCTGGGGTTTTCCACCATGTGTATGTAATCCATTCCCAAAAGGATCACCTTAGATTGCAGGCCGAATTGAGTCCCAGTCCGGGTTACCTGTTGCGAGGTGCTGATTAAAAAGGGAGTCAGGAAATTCAGGATCGTCACCTCGATCCCTTGATCCAGCACAAGCCTTACCGCCAAGGTGCTGTCCAGCCCCCCGGAAAATAAAGCCACCGCTCTCCTGTTCATTTTCTTCAGTGAGAAGGGTCTGGAAAGGCATGAAACTTAAGCGCCCGTAGGCGAAAAAAAGCAAGCTACTCAGAAATGATGACCTGAATATTCTATCTGGGAAAGGTCCGTATAGATTATGATTTCTTTCCCTTTTATGGTTATGTAACCTTCTTTACTAAAATCACTTAATACCCGGGATACTGTCTCTCGTGAAATACCAACCATATTGGCGATCTCTTGATGGGTAGGTCTTTTTTTGATGACCACACCTTTCTTGGTTTTCTCCCCTTCACTCTTAGCTAACTGGAGGAGGGCCTGAGCCACTCGCCCATAAACATCAAGGAGGGCCAGACTCCCAATCTTCTCATCGGCCTGGCGCAGCCTCTTACTCATTTCTACCATGATTCTAAGGGCAATCTCTGGCGATTTCCGAATCTGTTTAAGGAACTCTTCTCGCTTGATGATTAGAAGTGAGGAATCCTCGAGGGCGATAACGCTGGCCGAACGCGGCTCTCCATCCAGGAGGGACATCTCTCCAAAGAAGTCTCCCTCCCTTAGAGTAGAAAGGATAATCTCCTTTCCTTCTTCACTCAGAAGGACAATCTTCACCTTTCCCCTGACAATGATGAAGAGGGTATCTCCTAAATCATCCTGGGTAAGGATAACGCTATCCTTGGTAAAATCCTTTTCCTCAACTACCTCCAGAAGTTTATCTACTTCCCGGTCCCGAAGGTGGGAGAAGATATTGATCTTCCTTAAGATCGCCCGTTCCTTCATAATGGCTTTAAGTTTTTATGGGAAGTATAGAGCACACAAGCTTATTCTAATGGATTTTCAACATCAAGCGTTTTTGAGATAGGCACTACCGCCAGGGGCATGGAAAGTATACTCAAGTTTGGGGAAACATCCTTCCGAGCCCCCTCAATACCTCCTAAAACAACTATCCGGTAGAGATCTGCCGAAGGCAGACTCCTACCGGGAATAGCCAAAGGGGTGGGAGAGGACTTATTTAGAATAATCCGCGACAGCTCCGAGGCTGTCTTCGGCCTGGTATCCAGAGTTTTATTTCCCCCGGAGTCGAAGACCAGAATGAATTTATAAGGATAATCAGGTTCCAGGGAGATATCCACGGAGGTATTGGTGGGAGAACTAATGGGAGAGATCAATGTTGATGGGGCGGCTGGGGCTGATATTGTTAGGTAATAATCAACTCCCTCGGAGGTTATAGTAAAGGTGTAGGTATCTGAGGGGAGGTAAGTGAGGGCAATGTCATTATAGGTGTCCGGGCCATAAGTACCAGGATTTGCCGGATCCTCCAGAAGCCGCACACTCTGGGGGCTACCGGAGCTGGTAACGATAACCGTGGCCTCAGAGATAGGCTGGTAATCGTCACTGCAACTGGGGTTTCCTTCCCCGAAAAATACCATGGCCTCAGTATTAATCTTACCCGAATCCAAAGGATTTGGTAGGCAATATATAGTTGCCAGAGCGGTGTTCTTCGATCGTAGCCTCTCAATTGTTTCCTCACTGCAGGCCTGGGCAAAGATAACAAGAGCTATGCCGACGAATTTTAAGATTTTCATTTACTTTGCCTTCTATAGATACACCTTTATTAATACCATCAAAAACTCAGGATGTCAAAGCATTTCAGTTAGCCCTACAATAGGGAAAGTGGATAGGTGGTCCGTCTTCCGCCTGAGGCGGATTAAAAATGCAAAAGACTGTATTGGGATTTGAACCACGAATTACTCGAATTACACGAAAAAAGTCTCCCTTTGGGGATTTACTCAGAGAATTGCTGCCCTTGCTACTCCCTTCCGCCGTCGTCCCGATGGACATCGGGACTATGGCGGACAAGGCTACTCCCCCTGCCCTACGAAGCTTTAGCGAAGTAGGGTGCTATTCCCTGCGTTAAGAAGAAAAGATTCGCTCCTCCCCTTCGGCGTATATTAGGTATCCTTCATCAATCTCTTTTGTTTTTTCTTGAGAAAGGGGGATATATTTACCTACTGCTCGGGCATAAAGCTTCCCCTCTTTGCCGACAATCTTACCCCTGGTCTCCCAGACTCTCCTCCGATCTGCCGAGAATTCACCAATGATTGTTACTGGTGTACCAATAGGTATTGATTCAACGAATCGAACCTGAAGATCCGCCAGCATACACATCTGCTTTTTAATGTAGGCTGGAGCCCAGCCCATAACTTCATCAAGAAGGGTGCAAATGATCCCCCCGTGCAGAACCCCTTTATATCCCATCTTACTCTCGTCGGGAACGAAATCAGCCTTTACTACGCCCTCTTCGAAATAGAACTCAAGATTGAGCCCCCCGGGGTTTTCCCGACCGCATACGAAACATTCGTTAGTGACCGGGAGGAGCTTTTTAGCCATGAATTTTACCTCCTATCTTCTGGTGCCTGGCAGAATCAACACCTTTATAGCAAGTTTTATTATATTTTTCAAAAAATAGTTTGCTCCGGGGTTCCTCAGAATTTTAGTACTTATAGGATAATTGTTTAAGTCGCTACAAAAATTTTTGAGGAAACTCCAGGTTTTTTTCTTGAAAAAATCATTACAAATAATATAATAGATTTATGAGTACAGATAAAGATAAAACCGCGGTTAGTTTCAAGAAGGAAAAATTAGAGCTGCCCAAGGGCAAGAAGGCCTCGGTAATAATCCTGAGCGGTCCCGAGATAGGCAAGAAACAGGAGCTTACTGCTAATCCCTCAGTTCTGGGCCGGGATAAGACGGCAGAATTTGTCATCGCCAATGCTACGGTTTCCCGCCGTCATGCCTTGATCAGGTATCATAATGGAAAGTATATCCTTAAAGATCTAAAGAGCACCCATGGAACTCTTTTCCGTGGTTCCCGGATAGATGAAATAGTTATAAATCATGGGGATAAATTTCAACTGGGCAATTGCCTGGTTCAGTTAATCATCGAGGATGAAAGAGAAGAGACTCGGGCAAACAAATAGAAGCTGCCTTCGAATCCAGCAATCTTCTTACATTCAGCCTTCGTAGCCAGCCTACTTCGCCGTGCCATTTGCAATTTCTATTGTTGATTTATACCTCTCCGAAAATCGGATAGTCCAATTCGATAACCGAATAAGCAAAAAATTCCTGTAATTTCATATAGTTCCATAACATTTCCTCCCCTCCCGCCCAATATCCCTTACGAATAGTAAGCCCATCCCTTTACTTATTCATCCTCCCCTTAGGAGAAGAACTCTGGGCCTTTTCCTGATAATTCAATAATATCAATAGCTTAAGCCCATTTTGGTCTTTACTAATGGCAGGGAACAAATCTTGGCACGGTTAATGCTAATTAAAAAGGGTAAAAGGACAAAGAAAATGGTAGCGAGAATGAAAGAAATCATTAAAAACTCAGGCAAAAGGCTTCCTGGCCTGATCCTTCCGATCCTGCTGATTCTGGCCCCCGATGCCTCGGCAACGATTGCTCCCCAGAGCGATGAGGTTAGCTCCGGCCTGACGATTGTAATCAATCTGCCGGCTTACAGTCTGAATCTTTACCAGGGA
>JAUWWP010000357.1 GCA_030616835.1 Deltaproteobacteria bacterium
AGGGGAATGAGATGAAAATCCCCCCTAACCCCCCTTTGAAAAAGGGGGGATTTAGTGGCGTTAAGCAATCGAAAGGAGGTTGTTGAAAATGCTTACTCGACGGAAGGCCGTTGTCGGGATAATTGCTCTATTGATTGTCGGGTTTGGCATATACCGGGGAACCGTGTCCTATCGGGCCAGACAGGTGGAAGAAGTGGAGGAGGAGAGGATAATTCCAGTGGTGGTTACTAATGTGGAAAAGGGAGATATTAGGGAGATTCTATATTTCACTGGCGATATCAAGGGCCAGGAGGAGATTGATGTTTTCCCCCGGGTTGCGGGGAAGTTGCTTAAAAATTCAGTCGAAGAAGGGGATATAGTTAAAAAGGGAACGGTTATTGCCCTGATAGATAGGGATATGGCCGGCATGAAATTTGAACCCTCTGAGGTAACCTCACCAATCGCAGGAATCCTTGGCAAGCTTTATTTAGATAAAGGGGCCGGGGTTAATCCACCCACTATGAGCCCGGCTATGGGAACGCCGATTGCGATGATAGTCAATATGGACAAAGTAAAAGTGGTGATATATATTACCGAGAAATATCTCCCCAGGGTCAATAAAGGGCAGGGAGCCGAGATCACTGTTGACGCCTATCCTGATAAATTATTTAAGGGAACAGTAACCACGTTCCGACCGGTGGTAGACCTAATGAGTCGAACTACCAAGGCCGAAATAACCATTCCTAACCCCGGTCACTTGCTGCGCCCAGGGATGTTTGCCCGGGTTAATCTGGTAGTAGCTGAGAAGCAGGGGGTGGTAATAGTGCCTATTGATGCTGTTCTTGAGTCCCAGAAAGAGAACTTCGTGTTTGTTGAGAATGGTGGGAAGGCAGAGAAAAGAATAGTTGAAACCGGGATCAGGGAAGGGGAGAGGGTGGAGATCAAGGAAGGTCTGGAGCCCGGGGAGAGACTGGTGGTAGTCGGCCAGGAGATGCTTTCTGACGGGATGGCTGTCAGAGTAATGGAATAAAGGCAAAGATCAAGCTCTTCACAGAATATAGTGGGTAGACAATTAAATCCAAATGTCAAAACCCAAATGCCAAATGAATGTCAAATAACTAAATGTCAAAAGATTTTTCTTCTTTTATTTTGTCATTTGGATTTTGGATTTCATTTGAACTTTGAGCTTTGTCATTTGACATTATGTTGATAATTCTGTTGGTGAATTTTGTTTACTCACCAGATTTCGTGAATAGGCTTTAAAAAAGGAGGAAAAGGAGGGTGAGGCTTCCGGAGATGGGGGTGAAACGCCCGGTATTAACCTTAATGCTTTTCACGGGCATTCTGGTCTTCGGGGTGATGAGCTTCGTCTCCTTACCTGTGGATATATTCCCCGATATTACCCTTCCGGCAATGGTGGTGATCACTAAATACCCGGGAGCCGGTCCGGAGGATGTTGAAGCGATTGTTACCAAGAACCTCGAAAAGTTAGTCAGCACCGTGCCCAATCTCGAGGAGATCACCTCGGTATCCATGGAGGAATTCTCGGTTATAAATTTAAGATTCGGCTGGGGAACCAATCTTGACGAAGCGGCCGCTAATGTAAGGGATGTCCTGGGCTATGCCAGGAGATTTCTGCCGGATGATGTAGAGGATTCCGTGGTGATGAAGTTCGATACATCAATGATGCCCATCCTGTTCTATGGGGTAACCGCGGGGGAAAGCTACCCTAAACTGAAGAAGATCCTGCAGGATGAGATTGCCGACCCCCTGAAACGTGTTTCCGGCGTAGCCCTGGTGGATGTATTTGGGGGGCTAAAGAGACAGTTCCGGGTTGATATCGATCGGGACAAGCTCAATGCCTATCATATTCCGATAAACAATGTGGTCATGGCCATCCGGGCAGGTAACATCGCCTACCCGGCCGGGGACATAAAGATCGGCAAGATAGACTACACACTAAGGGTTCCCGGAGAGTTCAAAAGCGTAGATGAAATAAGGAATATAGTAGTGGGGAAACAGGGTGGGGTTCCTATTTATTTAAAGGATATGGCTGAGGTTTCGGACGGCTTTGAAGAGAAAGAGCGGGTAATGAGGGTTAACCGGGAGAGCGGGGCGATTATGATTGTTCAGAAGCAGTCTGGTGCCAATACCCTGGAGGTAATCGAAAGGGTTAAGGCCCGGCTGGAGGGACTGCGAAAAAGGCTCCCCGGAGATATCAAGCTCCACCTGGTTATGGATTCCTCGGAATTCATCAATCTGGCAATTGGACACCTTTACGATGCAATGCTCTGGGGTGGGCTATTTATTATTTTGGTGATCTTTCTGTTTCTCCGCAATCTAAGAGGGAGCCTGATTGTTGCTCTGGCCATTCCCTTCTCCCTGATTGTGGGATTCATCTTTCTATACATCGGTGGATATACCATCAATATGATGTCTTTAGCCTCGCTTTCGATTGCCATTGGAATGGTGGTGGATGATGCCATTGTGGTCTTTGAGAATATCTTCCGCCATCGGGAGAGAGGAATCTCTCCCCAGGAATCAGCCCTTTTCGGGGCCTCCCAGGTTGGTCTGGCGGTAACGGCCGCTACTTTTACCATTATTGTGGTGATCCTCCCGATCATCTTTGTTCCCGGGATCACCGGAGTCCTCTTTAAGGAGCTGGGTGTGGTTGTCTGCCTGGTGATGTTGGCCTCCCTTTTTGTATCGCTTACCCTGACACCGATGCTTTCCTCCCGAATCCTTAAGATTGAACAGAAGAAGGCGGGAATCCTCAGGGGTCTGTATCGTCGGAGTGAACAGTGGTTCCGGGAGGTTGAGCTAAGGTATTCCGCTCTTTTGGGCTGGGCCCTAACTCACCGAAGATCGGTTATTGCAACAGGGCTGACCATATTTGCAATGAGCCTGGCAATGATACCCCTGGTAGGCACCGAGTATATGCCTGAAATGGATCAGGGACAGTTTATGGGAAATATCGAGCTTCCGCTGGGGACCAGGATTGAGAAGACCGATGAAGTAATGGCGAAAGTAGAGGGAATTGTGGAGAAGGAGGTGCCGGAAAGACGGATGCTCTTTGCCCGGGCCGGAAGGAGCGAGACGGGATTCAGCGCGATGATGGGTCGCCGGGAGGATGTAAATGTAATGATGGTTGGTGGATCTCTGGTGAAAATAAGGGAGCGGGAAAGATCGGATCGGGAGATAATTCACGCTCTCAGCCAGAAACTGGCAAAAATTCCCGGGATAAAGAGTATTAACTTCACCTCTTCTGATCCGATGGCCGAGATGATCTTCGGCGGTGATAAGCCCATTACCATTGAGGTTTACGGGGAGGACTTTGACCAGACCGATATGGTTGCCGAGAGGCTTAGGGAGATGCTGGAGAGGATACCGGGAACAACCGATATCTCCATCTCCCGGGAAAGAGGGAAGCCCGAGCTCTGGGTAAGAGTTGATCGGGAAAAGGCAGCCTCCCTGGGGCTGAATATGGCAATTATTGCCGATACCTTACGCACTAATTTCTCCGGCAAGATAGCCTCCCGTTACC
>JAUWWP010000029.1 GCA_030616835.1 Deltaproteobacteria bacterium
CAAAGTTCAAATGAAATCCAAAGTTCAAATGACAAAATAAAAGAAGAAAGGTTCTTTGACATTTAGTCATTTGACATTCATTTGACATTTGGATTTTGATATTTGGATTTAATGGATCTGGTATTTTGCTTCACTCAGCCTCCCCTGGGGAAAGCAATTATTTCCTTCGGCAGGCTCCTACCCTATGGTTGCCAGCTCCAGTCTCCCCTTTTGCCGGTGCTTCAATACTGTCATTAAAATTCGATTCTCGGGCTGCTTAAGTTCCGGATCCTCGCGAATCAAATTAAAAGCCTCTTTCCGGGCCTGACTGAGAACCTCAGCATCCCGGATAATATTAGCCACTCGGAAATCCGGCAGGCCCGACTGCCTGGTCCCCAGAAATTCTCCAGGCCCCCGAATGGACAGATCCTCCTCGGCAATCCGGAATCCATCATCGGTCTCCTCCATTATTTTTAGTCTTCGCCGGGAGTCTTCGTCTCTTCGATATTTTGCCAGGAGCAAACAGAGAGCCTCCTGTGTCCCCCTCCGTACCCTTCCTCGTAACTGGTGGAGTTGGGAGAGACCAAATCTTTCGGCATGCTCAACCACCATGACAGTAGCATTAACAACATCAATCCCTACTTCAATAACAGTAGTGGCAACCAGAATATCAATCTTCCGGTCTTTAAAATCATGCATTACTCGCACTTTCTCCTCACCCTTCATCCTCCCATGCAGAAGACCAATATTGAGTTCAGGAAAGACCTCGTTTTGAAGATGGGCTGACATCTGGGTAGCATTATTCAGATCTACCTTCTCGGACTCTTCCACCAGCGGGTAAACGATGTATACCTGCCTTCCTCTGCTCACCTCCCGTCGGACAATCTCATAAACCCTTGCTCGGCCTGCTTCCCAGTAAACCTTGGTCTTCACCGGGGCTCTTCCCGGAGGAAGCTCATCAATAACCGAGACCTCCAGATCCCCGTAAACGGTCATGGCCAGGGTTCGGGGGATAGGGGTAGCCGTCATTACCAGGATATCCGGATTCACCCCCTTCTTTTTAAGCTCAGCCCGTTGGATTACCCCGAAGCGATGTTGCTCATCGATAATCCCTAATCCCAACCGATGAAAATCCACTCCCTCTTGAATAATGGCGTGGGTCCCCACCACCAAGCCTATCTTCCCGGTCTTTATTCCCTGATAAATTTTGCTCTTTTCCCCTTTCGCGAGGCTGCTGGTAAGCAGGGCCGCTTTAACCCCGATCTCATCAGTCCAGCCACGGATCCTGAAAAAATGCTGCTCAGCCAGGATCTCGGTAGGGGCCATAATGGCAACCTGATAGCCATTCTCTATTGCTATTAAGGCTGCCATCAGGGCAACTATGGTCTTCCCACTTCCCACATCCCCTTGCAGAAGCCGATTCATCGGGCAGGGCCTTCTCATATCCTCTTCAATCTCCCGGAGCACCTTCTGTTGGGCTCCAGTTAATTGAAAAGGCAGCTCTTTAGCCAATCGGTCAGTATAGTTGTGTTTAATCTCAAAAGAGCACCCTTTCTCAGCTATTACATTTCTTCTCCGTAAGGCCAGGGACAACTCCAAAAAGAAGAACTCATCGAAGATTAGTGATCGCTGGGCCTGCGAGTGATTCGCTATATACTGGTAAATATCGTCCTTATCTCCAGGAAAATGAACCCTATGTGCTGCCTCAGGTAGCTCTAAAAGATTATGCCGTCGCCGTATCCTCTCAGGTGTCCCGGTATCCAGATAGCCAGCATACTTCTCTACTGTATTCCACATTATCCTCCGCAAGCTCTTTTGATAGAGGCCATCAGGTTCACTGTATACGGGAACGATTCTTCCGAAGTTAAGATTATCCTTAGTCAAATCCTTTCCCTCAGAAACTAACTCCAGATCCGGGTGATGAAACTCCAGACGGGAGTTAAAGGATTCTACCTCCCCCGAGACGATTACCTTCTGTCCAATCTTATATCTACTTTTCATATATGGGTGGCTAAACTGAAACCATTTAGCGGTAACACTTCCACTCTCATCCCCCACCACCATGGTAAACAGCTTTCTGCGCCGACGATGGCTAACCTCCATAAAGAGAATCTCCCCGCACACTGTTTGTTTTTTCCTTACCTCCAGCTCGGAGATCTTCTTAATGCACCGCCGATCCTCATAGGTTCTGGGTAGAAAATAAAGGGCATCCTCCACCTTTTCCATACCCCTCTTCTGCAAAATCTTAGCAATCCTCGGCCCCACCCCCTTGACAAACTGGATGGGGGTATCTAACTCCTTAAGGTTTCGGGTAATTTTCCCGGTTTTCAAATCTTTTAGGATTCTTAATGAATCATTTATCCTTTCTGCCTTACTTCTCTGATCTAGCCCTTCATATCCAGTAAAGTTCGCCCTTAACTTCTGTAAAAGCTCCTTTTCTTCTCTTTTTAGGGGTAGGGAGAAGGCCCTTTCAGTCAAATTATCGATCAATCTTTCCAGATTTTTTATCATTAACAGATTGACAAAATTGTTCCTGGAGGCAAAACCCAAAGGCTTTTCAATTGCACTAATTATCTCTTCCAGATTTTTCATCTCCTTCGACAGCCTACTTCGCCGTAGTTCAGCCTTCGACAAGCTCAGGGTTCGCTCTTCAGAGGCACGGAAAGCCAGCCTCCTCAGGACATGGTTCAGGACAGGTAGGGGCATTCATGAATTGCCCCTACTTATAAATTTCCCTAACATCTATTCTATGATACCTCTCAAATTTCAAATTTAGCTGGGAAAGCCTCTGAATCAACCCGGCAATACTCTTCCCCGCTTTCCTAGCCTTCTTTATCTCACCCTTGATAAATCTCCCGGCCTCTCGAGGATAGGCATAAAGAGCCTCCGAGAAGTAATAACTTCCTTTAAAAGGGATTAGTCTTCCCTCCAGAATATCCTGTTCGCTGCAGCCAATGGATCTTCTTTCTTCGATGAAATATCTTTTTTTGTTAAACAGATCCCTCACATAAATCCCGGCTTCAGTAAATTTTCTGATCTGAAAGATGCTGTGGATGGTGCTCAGCATGCCCTCATAAATATCGCGATCGTCCTTAGGGGTCGAAGAGTCAAGGCTATCATAAAAAGCCTGAGCCGGTGTTTTCTTTAAACCTTCCAGTGGTCGGTCGAAGATATACCAATCAAGAAATGTTGCCAACCTTATCTCGAAAGACCTATCATCTTCATTAACCTCGCCGGTTAGTTTAAAGTAATCCCTTTTTGCCTTTTCAATCTCGGGAGAATCCCCTCCGGTTGTATACTCAACAATTCGGTCGAAATATTCCTGAAACATAGATTATCCTGGATTATTGTGGGTAAAAAATCCAAATATCAACTGACAAATTCTAAATCCTAAATCCTAAACAAATTCTAAATCCAAATTAGCCAAATTCAAAACTACTTCGACTTCTCTAAGATTGCACCAAATATCTTCGTAAGTTCAGTAGCTTCTTGAATAAGATTATTTTTCTCTCTTTCCATTACTTTATTTGTCACAATAAGCTTTAGCCAATACCCACTTTCCTTAGCCTCCTTACGGCAAATCTTTATCCTCATGACAAAATCCTTTTTACTCAAAGACTCATTCGCTTCTATATAATTTGCTCCTATTGAACCTGCTGACCTCACCAATTGCTTGATAATTTCGATGTTTGCCAATGTCTTAGGAGTCTTGTTAGTAAACTCAATAACTCCTCTGGCAAATTTTAATGTTCTCTCTTCAAGATCATAATGTTTTGTATTTTGAATTTTGGTCATTTAATATTGTTTAGAATTTAGTGCTTAGTGCTTAGGATTTATTCCCTTAATATCTTCTTCCTCTGGCAATGATAATTCTGTGGGTGAATTCTATTCCTTCGACAGGCTAAGGACAAGCTATCCACTATATTCCGCGAAGAGCCTGAAACATAGAGAGTTGTTACTCCAAAATTACCCCGTCCCTCATTACCATCTTCCCACCGACAATTGTCATCACTGCTTTACCTTTTAGCTCCCACTGGTTGAAGGGGGTATTGCGAGATTTTGAGTTGAATTTATCGGGCTCAACAACCCAATTCTGCTCTAAATCAATCACCGTAATGTCCGCATCCGCTCCCTCGGAAAGAGTCCCTTTCGGTAAATTTAATATCCTTGCTGGATTGGTTGTTAGCTTAGCAATGGTATCGGATAAAGACAAGATTCCCCTGGTAACTAACTGAAGGCTTAAAGAAAGTTCTGTCTCTAAGCCAACGATCCCATTCGCCGCTAGCTTAAACTCCAGATCCTTTTCCACTGGGCTCTGAGGAGCATGATCGCTGGCAATAACATCGATGGTGCCATCAACTAAGCCCTCCTTGATTACTTCCAGATCCTTCTCTGATCGCAGGGGGGGATTTACCTTGGTATTGGTATCATATCCCTTTACCGCTTCTTCCGTCAAGCTGAAATGGTGGGGTGCTACTTCAGCAGTTACCGCTATCCCTCGGGCTCTTGCTTCCCGAATCAGTCTCACTGCTCCGGCGGTGCTCACATGGGCAATATGGAGCCTCCATCCTGTCAGCTCGGCCAGAGCAAGATCGCGGGCTACCATTACCTCCTCCGCAGCCGCGGGGATCCCTGGAAGTCCAGTAAGAGTCGATATATACCCTTCATTAACTAGTCCTTCCCCGGCCAAATCCTTATCCTCGCAGTGGGAAATAACCGGGAGTTCAAAGACCTTGGCATATTCCAGAGCTCTGCGCATCAAATTACTATTCATCACTGGATTTCCATCATCCGAGATAGCCACAACCCCGGCTTCCCTTAACTCCCCGATTTCGGCCAGGCTTTCGCCCTTTAATCCCTTAGAGATTGCCCCAATCGGGAAAACATTAATACAGCCCTTGGTCGCTGCCTTGCTTAAAATGTACTCGGTAACCGAAGAGGTATCATTAACCGGATCGGTATTGGCCATACAACAGATCGAGTTAAACCCCCCGGCCGCTGCTGCCTGGCAGCCGGTTCGAATAGTTTCCTTATATTCAAACCCTGGTTCCCGCAGATGAACATGCATATCGATAAGCCCAGGGGCAACAATTTTACCACTTACATCAATCTCCTCCACCCCATCCTCAGGAATATCTGGATCGGAGCCTGCCGGCGCAACTTTAGCGATTTTCTCATCCTCCACTAAGATATCGAAGTGCCCGTCCAATTTGTTATAAGGATCGATTACCCTTCCCCCGCAGAGCCTGAATTTCAAAACTGCCTCCTATGAGCAAATCCCAATCCTTCGAAACGCCTTTCGGAACGCTTCGCTCCTCAGGGACGCGACTTATATTATTATATCCAGAGCTTGTCGAAGGGCCGTATCCCTGAGGAGCCCCGATGCCCATCGGGGCGTCTCGAAGGGCAACCTTAGCTTTCCGAATTGAGGAGACTACCGCCTCCGGCCAGCAGATAAAGAAGAGCCATCCTTACCGCCACACCATTGGTAACCTGATCGAGGATAACTGAATAAGGACCATCAGCTACCTCGGGAGAGATCTCAATCCCTCGATTGATCGGCCCGGGATGCATTATAATCACATCCTCCTTGGCAAGCTTCAATTTCTTTACATCCAAGGCGAAGAATCGAGAATACTCTCTCAGGGTTGGGAAAAACTGCCCTTTCTGACGTTCCAGTTGGATCCGGAGCATCATAATAATATCCACTCCCTCAATCGCCTTTTCCACCCGATAGAAAACCTTAACCCCCATTTTCTCTATCCCAATCGGGATTAAGGTAGCTGGCCCGGCTACCCGAACCTCAGCCCCCATTCTGGTAAACCCGAAGATATTAGATCTTGCTACCCGGGAGTGAGAAATATCACCAATAATAGCCAACTTCAATCCCTCCAGCCTTCCCTTTTTCTCCTTAACTGTAAGCATATCTAAAAGGGCCTGGCTGGGATGCTCGTGGGCTCCATCCCCGGCATTAATAATGGAAGAATTCACATATTTGGTAAGCAGGTAGGGGGCGCCTCCGGCAAAATGGCGGATTACAATGATGTCAGGATTCATTGCCTCGATATTTCTTGCGGTATCGATCAGGGTTTCCCCTTTGATCACACTGCTGGAATTGGCAGTAAAGCTAATGGTATCGGCGGAAAGCCTCTTGGCCGCAATCTCCAAGGAGGTTCTGGTCCTGGTGCTGGACTCAAAGAAGAGGTTAACCACAGTTTTTCCTCTCATTGTTGGTACCTTTTTGATTGCCCTGGTCGATACCTCCTTGAACGACTCAGCCGTCTCCAGGACGAGGTTAATCTCATCAACCTCCAGATCCTCCATTCCCAGTAAGTGCTTTCTTTTCCAGACCATATTCAATTAAATCCAAATGCCAAAATCCAAATGCCAAATGAGTGTCAAAATCCAAACATCAAAACTTATTTGTCATTTGAACTTTGGGTTTTATTTGAACTTTGAGCTTTGACATTTGAAATTAAAACTTGTGGGTAAATTTTGTTCCTTCGACAGGCCCAGAACAAGTTGTGATTAATGACTTGTTGTAACAATAACCTGATCTTCCTCCCCTTTCTCCTCGAGCATAACCTCAACCGATTCCTGACGAGAGGTGGACACATTCTTTCCCACATAGTCAGCTCTGACAGGCAGCTCCTGATGCCCGCGATCGATTAAAACTGCCAGTTGGATACACTCAGGTCTTCCAAAATCCATCAGGGCATCCATTGCTGCCCGGATACTGCGGCCGGTATAGAAGACATCATCCACCAGGATCACCTTTTTATCATCAAGGGAGAAGGGTATAGTAGTCTTTCGCAGCCTGGGAGCTACCTGCCGGGAAAGGTCGTCCCGGTAGAGGGTAATATCCATAACACCCAGGGGGATCTCAACCCCTTCAATCTCCTCGATCTTCTTCTTTAAACGCTGAGCTAAATACATCCCCCCAGTTCGGACTCCTACTAAAACCACCCCTTCTACCCCCTTATTCCTCTCCACGATCTCATGGGAAATGCGGGTTAAAACCCGTCCGATTCCCACCTTATCCAGGACCTTCCTTTTATTCTTAACTCCCATCAAATTATCCATGCTGAAAAGCCTTCCCACAAAAGCTATGGGAAGGCTTTTCGGAAGGGATTGGCCTTGACTAACTTAGCTAACAATAACATTATTTCAAGGCCCCCGGTTGATCTCTCCGGACAAGCTTAAAAGGTGCAGGAAGCCGTCAAAAACTTACTGAAGACAGGGGACTGAAGGTAAAGGTTTTCTCGTAGCGCCCCCCGATAAAAGAGACACTCTCTTCATAGGTTACCGAGATCTGGATGGCATTACCTTCTCTCCGGATCAAAACCTCCTGCGGATCAATTGGTGCTTTGATTTCCTTTAACTTGCGAGTAATATCACTTAAAATCTCCTGATCGGTTATGCGGTTAGCCCTGGTCGCCTCAACTCCAAACAGATTGCGTACTTGATAGTAACGGATCCACGGAGGAGCTATCTTGATACCTACATAGATGATAGCAACCACAATTAGTAAAAATATCAGGGTTCCCATGCCTGCTTTCCCCTCCCTCTCTCCGTATCCTCCAGTTTTTAATAACCTTCGCAAACTTTCTCTCATCGATCACCTTCCTTTTCACAGCTTTAAGCTATCCTTTTTTTGATAATAACACAGATCCTCTTTCAGTCAATAAAAAAGTCTTTAGCGAACCAACTTTCCAATCCTCCTCCCGCGTAGCCAGTGATTATCTTTATCCCAGGACCAGTAAATAATAAAGGCACTCCCCTTAACCTCCTTCAGGTCAACAAATCCCCAGTAGCGGCTATCGTGACTCTTGTCACGATTGTCCCCCAGAGTGAAAAGGGCATTCTGCGGAACGCTCACCGGGCCAAAGTTATCCCGGGGAGAAACAGAGCCCAGCAATATGGCCGAATCTTTGTGCACCCCGTAAGAATCCTCCCATGGCTCCCCATTTATAATAATTTTCTTATCTTCTATCTTAACCACATCGCCCCCCACACCCACAACCCTTTTAATAAAATCCTTTTTCCTATCCATCGGATAGCGGAAAACAATAATATCTCCCCGGCAAGGTGAGTGGAGAGGAAAAATCTTTATATCAGTAAAGGGAATCCTGATTCCATAGATAAATTTGTTTACCAGAATATGATCTCCCACCAGCAGGGTGGGTACCATCGAACCCGAGGGTATCTTAAAAGCCTGAATTACAAAACTCCGAATTAATAAGGCTAAGATAACTGCCGCAATGATAGATTCTGTATACTCCCGAAACTTGCTTTTCACCTTCTTCTCCATTACTATCCTTCTTACTTCCCTCTAAATGATTCCACTGTCCGGCGTAGCCCCTCCTCTAATCCTACTTTTGGCTTCCACCCCAATACCCTTTCCGCCAGAGAACCATCGAGGCAATTCCTTCTCTGCTCCCCTGCCTTAGGTGGCCCATGGATCTCGCTTACATTAGTTCCAGTAATTTCCACTAATCTCTTAAAAAGTTCATTCACTGAGGTCTCCACTCCGGTCCCGATATTAATCTCCCCACAGTAATCCGTGCGAAGGGCAATACAGTTGGTCTCCACTACATCATCAATGTAAATATAGTCCCTGGTCTGTTTTCCATCTCCATTGATTATGGGCTGCTTCGCTTGCAGAAGCTTTTGAGTAAAAATAGCAATTACTCCCGCTTCTCCATAGGGATCCTGACGGGAACCATAAACATTGGCGTATCTCAAGGAAAGATAATTCAGATTTTGTTCTGTCTTATAGTAAAATAAATAATTCTCACCGGCCAGCTGACTGATCCCATAGGGAGATAAAGGTGCCACTCGATGATCCTCTGAAGCCGGAAACTGCTCCTGTTCCCCATAAATAGCCCCTCCCGAAGAGGCAAAGATAACCCTTTTCACTTGAAACTTATGGCAGTTGCGAAGAAGGTTGATCGTCCCCAAGATATTGACCTCAGCATCGTATAATGGTTCCTCCACCGAGCGGCGTACATCTATCTGAGCAGCATGATGATTAACAACCTCTGGCCTCTCCAATTCGAATACCTCCTCGAGCTTTGGATCCTTTATATCTAACTGAAAAAACTTAGCACGCGGATTTACATTCTCCTTTTTCCCTCGGGAGAGGTCATCGATTACTATTACCTGATGGCCATCGGCAATATACCCATCAACCACATGGGAGCCAATGAAGCCAGCTCCCCCGGTAACCAGAATCTTCATCTCAACTACCCTTCAAAAACAAGCTATTTTTAATCCCCGATTATGCGTAAACATCCGAATATACTTGTCCTGAGAATGTAAAAATCAAAAATCAAGAATTAAAATTACATATTAAAATTTAAAATTTCCTTTTTTATTTTTTAACTTTGATTTGACATTTTGCATTTTTATTTTTAATTTTTGATATTACGGTAATTGAGCCCCTACATTAATGCATTATTTGGGTTAATCTTCCTGCTTCAATTTTAACTTCTGCTGAAAATATTCTAAGGTAAGCTTAATCCCTTCTTCCAAAGAGACTGTTGGCTCCCATTTGAGCACTTTTTTGGCCAAGCTGATATCCGGCTGCCTTACCTGGGGGTCGTCTTCAGGCAGAGGCTTAAAGACTATTCTGCTTGAACTCCCGGTAAGCTGGAGGATCTTTTTCCCAAAATCCAGGATATTCATTTCCCGGGGATTTCCTAAGTTGACCGGGCCAGTATATTCAGAGGTCAATAGTCGATATATTCCCTCAACCATATCAGAAATATAACAGAAGCTTCTGGTCTGCAATCCGTCCCCAAAAACTGTCAAATCCTCACCCCGGAGGGCCTGAAGGATAAAGGCTGGCACTACTCGCCCATCCCCCCGCCTCATCCTGGGTCCGAAGGTATTAAAGATCCTGGCAATCCGGGTATCCAACTTATGGAACCTCTGATAAGCCAAGGTCATCGCCTCGGCTAATCTCGTCGCCTCGTCATAAACCCCCCGGGGCCCGATCGGATTGACATTCCCCCAGTAATCCTCTCTTTGCGGGTGAACTAAGGGGTCTCCGTAGACCTCAGAGGTTGAGGCCAGAAGGAACCTTGCCTTTTTCTCCTTGACCAGTCCAAGAACCTTATGCGTTCCTAAAGAACCGACCTTCAAAGTCTGGATCGGGAAGTCCAGATAATCAATAGGGCTAGCCGGAGAGGCAAAGTGGAGGATAAAATCAAGCTCGCCCGGAATATGGATGAAATTGGTAACATCCTGCTTAATAAAGCTAAACCTTTCCTGGCCAAATAGATGCTCGATATTGTCCAAGCTCCCGGTCAGAAGGTTATCCATACAGATGACCTCAAATCCCTTCTCAATAAAAAAATTACAGAGATGGGACCCAATAAAACCCGCTCCCCCTGTGATCAACATCCTAGGCATTTACCCCTCTCAGTTCTATATATAAAGCGCCTTAAATATCTGTGGATAATACTTCATACACTATTATGCTGATAAATTCTAAATCCCAAATCCTAAATCCTAAACAAATTCTAAATCCAAATGTTTAAAACAATGTTTTGAGATTTGGATTTTGATCATTTGAAATTGTTTAGAATTTAGTGCTTATGATTTGGTGCTTAGTGCAAAAGTTTATCTCCCAATGGAGTAATATTCGAATCCTATTTCTTTCATTCTTTTGGGATCGTAAATATTTCGGCCATCAAAGATTATGGGCTGGCTTAACAGCCCCTTAATGCGCTCAAAATTAGGTCGCCGGAATTCATTCCATTCAGTGATAATAACCAGGGCATCAGCACCGGCTAAGGCATCGTAAGGCATCTTATAGTATTCGATCCGGTTTCCAAATATCCTCTTCGCTTCCTCCATTGCTTCAGGATCGTGGGCATTCACTCTTGCACCCCTCTCAAGCAGTTCGGTAATGATTACAATTGAGGGTGCCTCTCTCATATCGTCGGTTCGGGGTTTGAAAGAAAGCCCCCAGATCCCAAGAACCTTACCGGCAATTCTTCCTTGAAAACGATGGCTGATCTTATCAACCAACTTCACCCTTTGATGTTGATTTACTTCCTCCACTGCTTTTAAAATTCTTAGCTCAGTTCCTTTACTTTTGGCGGTCTGCATTACTGCCCGCAGATCTTTGGGAAAACAGGACCCTCCATATCCTACCCCGGGAAACAAGAATTGAGATCCTATCCGGCTGTCAGAGGCAATTCCTGCTCTTACCGAACTGATATCAGCACCCACCTGCTCACAGAGGTTAGCCAGTTCGTTAATAAAAGATATCCTGGTAGCTAACATTGCATTGGCAGCATATTTCGTCAGTTCAGCGCTCTTATTGTCCATTACAATAAAAGGCTTTCCTGTTCTGAGAAATGGACTATACAATTCCTCCATAACCGCAGCCGCTTTTTGCTCATTACTGCCGATAATCACCCGATCCGGCCTCATAAAGTCATCAACCGCTGCCCCCTCCTTCAAGAACTCCGGGTTGGAAATTACCTCCAACTCATGGGTACTTACCTGGCTGATTACTTCTCGAACCTGTTCGGCAGTACCAACCGGTACCGTGCTTTTAATAACAATAATCTTGTATCCATTCATCGCCTTGCCGATCTTGGCGGCTACTTCTATTACATTCTTAACATCGGCAGAATCATCTTCATCCGCAGGTGTCCCCACGGCAATAAAGGTCAAAAATGATTCTTTCACTGCTTTGTCCAGACTCGTATCAAATCTTAACCTTCCTTCCTTCAAGTTTCTTTTAACCAGTTCCTCCAATCCGGGTTCATAAATGGGAATCTCTCCAGAATTTAAGATTCGAATCTTTCCTTCATCAATATCTACGCAGATGACATCGTTTCCGCTCTCAGCAAAGCAGGTTCCAGCAACTAAACCCACATAACCGGTCCCAATGATACAGATATTCATTAGCCTCCCTCGGTCATCTTAAGGTAACACTTTTCTCTTTACATTTATGAGCGAGGCGCAAATTTGTGACTATTGCCTCTCGTTAAGTAGATATTCCTTGAGAGAATCCTGCCAGGCCGGTAGAACTATTCCCTCATCCTTTCTTAGCTTTTCTGTGCTCAATACTGAGAAGGGAGGCCTGGGGGCAGGACATCCGCCTGAGGCGGAAAGCTCGGTTGAGTTTATTGGAGTCAAGGCAACCTTGTTCCCGCTCAATTCCAGAATCTTCTGGGCAAACTCAAACCAGCTACAATACCCCTCACTGACAATGTGATAAATCCCGCTGGCACTCTTCTCGATTAGCTCCTTGATTGCCCGGCTCAGATCCCTGGTAAAGGTGGGAGACCCCCACTGATCATCAACCACCCTTAATTCCTCCCTGCTTCGGGCCAGATTAAGGATAGTCTCGATAAAGTTTTTGCCCTTCTTCCCATAAAGCCACTGGGTTCTAATGAGTAAATAGTGATCTAAAATTTGCCTTAAGTAGATCTCACCCTGAAGTTTAGAACGGCCATAGATGCTCAAAGGATTGGGTGAATCATCTTCGCAGTATGGGGTTCCTTTATTACCATCAAATATATAGTCGGTGCTCAAATGAATAAGAAATGCCTGCGACCTTTGACAGGCAAGAGCCATGTTCTTAACACCCTCGGCATTAGCCGAAAAAGCTAACTCTATATTTTTTTCACACCCGTCAACGTCGGTATAGCCTGCGGCATTAATAACTACTTCGGGCTCCGCCCCGGCAATAAAATCCTTGACTTTCCCCTCCTGGGTAATATCAAGTCGGAAGGATTCTGGCAATCCGGTAACATCCGTCTCTACTACCTGATGCCCTTCTTCATCCCCGATTATTCGGGATAAATCACTTCCAAGCATCCCCCGGGCACCAGTGATCAAAATCCGCATTGGCCCCTCGGAAATTGCAAATTGCAAAGTGAAAATTGCAAAATGAAATCCACCTTAGGTAGAGCAAAATGAAAAGTGAAAATTATAAATCTTAATTCAATCCCTTCGACTCCGCTCAGGACAAGCTTTTGCATTCAGCCTTCGTAGCCAGCCTACTTCGCCGTAGCGGCTGCGAAGGCTGAACTACGGCGAAGTAGGCTTTTGCAATAATTTCCAATCCGCCTCAGGCGGACCGGTTTCCATACATCCGGGCATAATACTTCAGGTACTCTCCACTTTTGACCTTTTCCCACCACCCCCGATTATCCAGATACCAACGAATTGTTTGTCGCAACCCTTCTTGAAAGTTGGTTTGAGGTTTCCAGCCAAGCTCTTCCCGGAGCTTACTTGGATCAATAGCATAACGACGGTCATGCCCGGGTCGATCTTTGACAAAGCTGATTAATGACTCTGGTTTTCCCAACTCTTTAACAATAAATTTCACTATATCCAGGTTTGTCCGTTCGTTTTCTCCCCCGATATTATAAACCTCCCCTTCCCTTCCCCGGTGGAGAACAAGGTCAAGGGCCCGGCTGTGATCATCGACATATATCCAATCCCGGATATTCAAACCATCCCCGTAGATAGGAAGCTCTTTCCCCTCCAGGGCATTGGTGATTACCAGAGGAATCAGCTTTTCCGGAAACTGATAAGCTCCGTAGTTATTTGAACACCGGGAAATAATTGCCGGGAAATTAAAACTCTTACAGTAGGCTCTAACCAGAAGATCGGCACCCGCCTTGGATGCCGAATAAGGACTGTTGGGAGCAAGAGGGGTGGATTCAGTGAAATAACCGGCGGCTCCGAGAGAGCCATAGACCTCGTCGGTGGATATCTGGATAAATCGGGATATCCCTTGCTTTCGCCCTGCCCCCAGCAGGGTCTGGGTACCCAAGACATTGGTTTTGATAAAAATCAGCGGATCCTCAATGCTCCGGTCCACATGGGACTCGGCAGCAAAGTTAATGATAACTTCAATCCCTCTCTGGAGTATCTCCTCCACCAGTCTGGCATCCCCTATATCCCCTTTAATAAACTCATAATTGGAGCTATTCTCGACCTCCCGAAGATTCTCTAAGTTACCGGCATAGGTCAACTTATCAAGGTTGACCACCTGGTAGTCCTTATACCTCTCTACTAAATACCTGATAAAATTAGATCCGATGAAACCAGCACCACCGGTTACCAAAATCTTCATTAGTCCTCTTGTCTGCTTCTCAGTCTCAGCTTTTCCGGTTAATTATTGATCTCCCGGTGAACACTCTAACCATCCTTACGGCTCCAATTGTAGGGAATGTCATTATCGTGGGGATCAACTCGAAACTCATCAGGATTATCGTAATTGTATACCTCAGTGGGGCAATTGACAGCAATTGCCTCCTCAGCACTGACGCACTTAAATCCGTGCATGACCAGAGGAGGAATTTTAATCAGCAGGGGATTGTGCTCTCCGATAAAGAATTCATTTACTTCCTTAAAGGTGGGAGAATCCTCCCGACCATCATAAAGCACTACTTTCATCATCCCTTTGACCACGGCCATATTATCTACCTGCTTCTTATGATAATGCCACCCCTTGACCACCCCGGGATAAGCAGTGGTCATATAAACCTGCCCGAACTTGACGAACAGCTCATCATCATTCCGTAAAATTTCCATCAGCCTTCCCCGTTCATCCGGGATAAGCCTAAGCTTTTTTACCACTACCCCCTCGATCATTTCCTGTTCCTCCCTTATCTCACTCTATCTCAGAGGATTTCTATATGGCTGTTATCACCCAGCATAAGCCGGTAAGCTCTGGGCTTAAGCTCGGATTTATAAACCTCTACATCTCTGCCAATGAGACTATCCTCAATCCTTGCCCCGACATCAGCGATCAAGCAATTCTCCATTATGATACTGTGCTCGATCTCGCTCCCTCTGATCTCGGTATTGCAATTTACCGAGGTAAAGGGGCCTATATATGAATTAATTATGCGCGAATCCTTACCAATGATAGCCGGCCCCCGAATAGTGCTCCGGACAACTTCAGCTCCCGGCTCGATCACTACCTTAAAATCAATTTGGGAACCCTTGTCCACTTTCCCCTCGACTCGCATCTCCAGGGTATCCAGGATCATTCGGTTAGCCTCGAGGATATCCTCTAACTTACCGGTATCCTTCCACCAGCCGGTAATGATATGGGGGTTTACTACATAACCATTATCAATGAGCCATTGGATGGCGTCGGTGATCTCCAGTTCCCCCCTGGCTGAGGGCTTTATTG
>JAUWWP010000152.1 GCA_030616835.1 Deltaproteobacteria bacterium
GAAGCCCTCATAGTATTTGTCCTTACCCTGGGGATCGGCAAGGCCCTCTACGAGGCAAGGCAGTCCGCATTTGTTTCCCGCTACCTTTTTATCTTCATCCCCGTCCTGTTTATTTATGTTCCCACCATGGTAATCTTAATAGGAAAGAGGCAGCTTGAGGATTATGGGATCACGCTTCGGGGAGGGTGGGGAGGGGTTAAGGATACTTTGCTCCTGGCTCTGATTACTTTTCCTCTCTTTTTCCTGGGCTACTGGCTCTATCAATCATTAGGGTTTACCCTGGGTCTGGGTAGTAGAGGAGCACCGCCCGAAGGGTGGATAATAGTTATTTTCTACCAGATCCTTTTTATTGCCTTACCGGAGGAATATTTCTATCGCGGGTACCTCCAGTCAAGATTAAATCAGGCATTCCCCAGGAGATTCAGGCTCCTTAAGGTTGATTTTGGCTGGGCCCTTATTCTGGCCGCTCTTTTGTTTGCCCTCGGCCATTTTATTATCAGTTTTCAGTGGTGGCAGATGAATGTCTTCTTCCCGGCTTTGATCTTTGGCTGGCTCCGGGAAAGAAACGGCAGCATCATTGCTCCCACCCTGTTTCACGGACTATGTAATGTCTATATTATAGCTTTAAGAGCCATTTTCTTTTAATATAGGAACATCTACACTTTGGAGAAGGAAAAGGTTATTTCTTAGGGGTTTGCAAATGTCAAAAATTGTTAAGAAAACAGATTATAAAGGCCTCCTTGAAAAAGTTTCCAAAATAATTGAAGAGGCAAGAAAGAAAACAGTCAGGCAGATAAACACAATCATTACTCAGACTTATTGGGAGGTTGGTAGAATTATTTTAGAGGAAGAACAAAGGGGTAAAGAAAGGGCAGAGTATGGAGAAGAACTTGTAAGGAAATTATCAAAAGACCTCACAAAGCGCTTTGGTAAAGGGTTCACTGCTTCAAATCTTTGGAATGTGCGCCAATTTTATTTGACCTATCCAAAACTATATGCACCAATTGGAAAATCTGAGGATGAGAAACTCTACGCACTGCGTAGAGAATTGACGTGGACCCACTTTAGAATTTTGATGCGGATTGAAGATGGAGCTATCAGGCACTTTTACGAAATTGAAACCATCAGGAATAACTGGTCAACTCGCGAGCTTGAACGCCAGATAAACTCTTTATTATTTGAACGTCTGAGCTTAAGTAAGGACAAAAATAGGGTTATGAGACTTACTCAAAAAGGACAAATTATTGAGAAGCCAAGTGATGCAATAAAAGACCCTTATGTTTTAGAATTTCTGGGAATACCGGAGAAAAGTTATTATACAGAGTCTCAATTAGAGCAGAAGCTAATCGATCACCTTCAGGATTTTATTCTTGAGTTAGGAAAAGGATTCGCCTTTGTTGCCAGGCAGAAAAGGATAACCATTGATAATGAACATTATTATATTGACCTTGTTTTTTATCACCGTATACTCCGATGTCTGGTATTAATTGATTTAAAAGTTGGAAAACTTGACCACAAAGATGTAGGGCAGATTCACCCTGTGAAATATTATTGAATTTAGAAGGGCTTATTATATGTTTTATGTTTATGTATTATTTAGTGAAAAAGATAAAAAATTATATGTAGGGTATACAAACAATTTAGAAAAAAGACTTAATGCCCATTTAAAAGGATTGGTAAATGCAACAAAAAATAGATTACCGTTAAAATTAGTTTATTATGAAGCATGCTTACATCAACAAGATGCAACGCATAGAGAAAAATATTTAAAAACTTCTTATGGTAAAAAATACCTTAGAAATAGATTAAAGAATTATTTCACAGGGTAAACTTTTATCTAAATTATATAAAAGATAAAGATATGCTTGAAAATGAGAATCCCCCAGTAGGAATCATACTATGTACTGAATATAATCGCAGTAAAGTATTTGTCGAGTATGCCCTTGGAGGATTAAGTAACAAGGTCTTTGTGTCAAAATATAAGTTATATTTGCCTACTAAGAAGGAGTTGGAAATAGAAATAAGAAGAGAAACTGTCCGTTTATCTTCTTTGAAAGCAAAAGGAAAGAGGGAGATTAGTAAGAAATGAACATGCTGATGTCCTAACCCAAAAGAGGATTTCAGTGGATAGGCGGGGCTTTCCAGAATGCTTGTCCTGAGCTTGTCGAAGGAGTAGTACTACGGAGACTGGAAAGCCCCGCCTATCCCCTTTAAGCGCAGACTCTGCTGAGTTCCTCAGGACATTCCGGATATTCCTCCCGACCACTTATCCTCAATTTTGTTAAAATTTGCTAAAATAGAGTAAAATTATAAAAAAAGGGTTGACAATTATAAAATTTTGGTATAATTTATAATAAATTTAATAAAAAATGAGAAGTAGAAATTAACTGTCTGTAAGGGATGGCGAAAGTAGAGGGTTCGACAATGGTGAGAATAGGGCGATTTGCCCTGATCTTTATCCTGATTACCTCCCTTCTGCTCCTTTGCCCGGTTGTGGCTTACTCCGGTGGGGCTGAGGGGCTATACCAGGCGGCCCGGGATTCCTATTATTCTCTGAAGAAATCCGGGGCCAAGAAGAAATATCGGCATAACTGGTTTAAGGTTATTGAGAGGTTTGCCCGGGTTGCCAAAAAATACCCGAAGTCGGACAACGCCGATGATGCCTGGTTTATGGTAGGACAGCTTTACCAGGAGCTCTACCAATACTCTTTACTGAGGGATGATCTAAAGCAGGCGATCGAATCATATCGAGAGACAGTTAAGAATTTCCCCGCCAGCAACCTGGCGGATGATGCCCAGTTCAGGATCGGGGAGATTTATCGCGCTCGGCTGGTGGATAATTCTCAAGCCTATCTTGAATACTCCCGGGTGATTGAGAGATTTCCTCAGGGGGATCAAACGGCAAAGGCCCGCTACTGGTGCTCACGCCTCCAGGCATTTAAGCCTGCTCCGGCAAAAAGAAAAGCAAGATCAGCAAAAAAGGATCTCGCCCTGGTGAGTGGGATTCGGCACCGTTCCAACCCTGATTACACTCGCGTTGTCATTGATGTGGAGAAAGAGGTAACCTATAAGAGCAATCTACTACCCAAGGATCCAGGAAGAAATATTCATTTTCCCCGCCTTTACCTTGATCTGAGCAATGCCAAGATAAGTTCCAAACTGAAGCAACCTATCCCTATTAGTAATACCATTCTTAAAAGGGCCCGAGCAGCTCAGTATCAGCCGGATACGGTCAGGGTAGTTCTGGATATTGAAAGTATTGAAGATCATGCCATCTTTCATCTGGAAGAGCCTTTTCGAATCATTATTGATGTCTGGGGAAAGCCGGAGAGTATTGAGGAGATAATCGCTAAGAAGGAGGAGACTACGGAGGAGAGTAAGGAGAAGGCCAGCTCTTTTGCCAGCGCTTTTAACCTCAAGGTAAAGAAGATCGTTATTGACCCCGGACATGGGGGCGAAGACCCCGGAGCGGTAGGTAAGAGGGGACTAAAGGAAAAGGATGTGGTTCTGAATGTCTCCCGGCTCCTGGAGAAGAAGCTAAAGGAGAGGCTGGGGTTGGAGGTAGCCCTTACCCGTCAGGATGACACCTTTATTCCTCTGGATCAGAGGGCTCCCTTTGCCAATGTTCGCAACGCAGACCTATTTATCTCCATTCATGCCAATGCCAGTCCTAATCGAAAGGCCTATGGAGTAGAGACCTATTATCTATCCTTAACCAATGATGAAGAGGCATTAAAGGTTGCCGCCCGGGAGAATGCTACTTCGACCAAGAAGATTAGTGACCTGCAGTATATTTTGGCTGATCTGATCCTGACCTATAATGTCAATGAATCCCCGATCCTGGCGAAATTTTTGCAAGAATCGTTGAGTTTCACCTTGAGAGAGAATTATTCTCAGATCAAAGATCTGGGGGTCAAGAAGGCCCCTTTTTATGTCCTGATCAATGTTAAGATGCCGGCGGTCCTGGTGGAGCTTTCCTTTATCAGTAATCCCCGGGAGGAAAAAAGGCTACGAAGCAGACGGTATCAGGAAGTCTTGGCTGAAGGCATTTTTCAGGGGATCAAGGAGTATATCGAACAGACCAAGAGTGCCTCACTTTAGCCCGAAATAGCTTTGAACTGCAATTCGGACATAGCAATAATTGCTTTCTTCCTGGTTTTAGATTTCAGATTGTAGATTATAGATTTCGAGTCTACAAACTACAATCTGGAATCTGCAATCTACAATAAATGGACCCTCTTACCCATAGCCTGGTAGGGATAACCGTAGCTAACTTGGGGCTCAAGGATGTTGCCCCCGGGGCAGGTTGGTTGGTGGTGGGGGCATCGGTTCTTCCTGACCTCGATTATGTAGCCAGGTTTTGGGGTGATCAAAGCTTCCTTCGATATCATCGGGGCTTTTCCCATTCTCTTGTCGGGATAGGCCTGATCTCAGCTCTGCTGGCAGGGGCCTTTTACCTGCTCTGGCCATCTTCCGGATACTGGGTCTTCTTTTTCCTCTCTCTGGCAGGAATAAGCTGTCATCTAATCCTGGATTTCCTCTCCCCTCACGGTGAGAGGCTCCTTTTTCCCTTCTCGGAAAAGTGGTATGCCCGGGAGAGGTTTATTTTCTTCGACCCCTATCTTCTGGCCCTGCCTGGAGGTGGCCTGATCCTCAGTGGGATCTTTCCCCGAGCCTCTCTGATTATCTCCTGGAGTGTCTTTTTAACCTTAATTATCTATTGGGCCATCCGGGAGTGGAGTTACCAGCGCTGCCGCGGATTGCTTACGGGTATTCAGAGACAGCACAAGGAATGGATTCGGGCAGGTCTTTCCCCTATCCCGGGTTCACCCATGGTTTGGAGGCTAATCGGAGAGGCAGAGGATGAATACTTTGTTGCCCGGGTAAATGCATTTACTCTGGCCCTGGAAGGGGAAAGGAGACTGGCCAAGCCGGTCAGGGACGAATATATATCCCGAGCAGAACAGTCCGAGGTTGTTAAACGGTTCCTGCAGGTGGCAAAATATCCCTTGGTTGAATCCAGGCCCCGGGGAGACAAGAGAGTTATTATCTGGTGGGATTTAGCATCCATTCACCGGGAGAAGAAACCTCACGTACGAGTTATTCTCTCGGAGAAAAATGAGATATTGGAAGAGGATTTTATTATCCGGGGCTAATACTTTAGGGAATAGCAGGGAATAGCAGGGAGTAGCAGGGAATAGCAGGGAATAGCAGGGAATAGGCGGGCTTGAAGCCCACCCTACAACATATCGGTATTCGTAAAGCGGTTATGAGTGAAATAAAAAAGTCAAGAGTGTAAGAAAAAACGCAACCTGGTGACGAGAGACGAAACGAGCAGCGCAACCGAACAACGTATAACCAATGGGAGTTTAGTCAAATAAATGGCTGAAATTATCAACCAAACTTGCCCCGAGCTTTACAAAGGAATGGAACATTACCTTGATAAGTATCTGAATTATCTTACTGTGGAAAGGGGTCTGGCTGCCAATACTGTTGAGGCCTACAGCCGAGATCTTAACCGCTATCTGGATTTTCTGGAAGCGAGAGATATCCGGGAGTTTACGCAGGTTGGAACTACTGAGATCCATGCCTTTATGATGAGCTTGATGAAATCCCGCCTCCGCCGGAGCTACGGCGGGCAGGCCGCCTCCGGGGGGCTCTCGGCCCGGAGCGCTGGCCGTAATCTGGTTGCACTGCGCACCTTTTATAAGTTTCTACTCAGAGAGGGCTATCTTCAGATAAATCCTCTGGCCAATATTGAGTCTCCCCGGGGAGGCAGGAGGCTTCCCGGAGTTTTATCGGCGGAGGAGGTGGAGCTGCTATTAGCTCAGCCTGATCCCTTAACCCCTCGGGGCCAAAGAGATGAGGCTATGCTGGAGGTGCTTTACGGCGCGGGACTGCGGGTATCGGAGCTAACTTCCCTCTCCCTGAATGATATTAATTTTACCGCCGGATGGATCAGGGTTCAGGGGAAAGGTGCGAAGGAGAGGATTGTTCCCCTGGGAGAGATTGCTCTGAAGAGGCTCAGGGAATACCTCAGCTCGGCCCGAAGGGAGCTGGATAAAGGAAAGAGAAGCCCCTGGCTTTTTGTTACCCGCTCAGGCAGAAGGCTAAGCCGGCAGGGGATCTGGAAGATTATTAAGCGATACGGTCTTACTGCCGGGATAAAGAAGGGTGTTACTCCCCATATCCTCCGCCACTCCTTTGCCACCCACCTGCTGGAGCGAGGAGCTGATCTGCACTCGGTTCAGTTGATGCTCGGACATGCCGATATCTCGACAACCCAGATCTATACTCATATCAGCCGAAAGAGACTCAAAAACCTCTATGATAAATACCATCCACGAGCATGAAGGAATAGATTGTAGATTGCAGATTGCAGATTGTAGACTACAGAATCTAAAATCCAAAATCTACAATCTAAAATCTGTAGTGGATTTGGGATTTGACAGAGTATAGGCAATCTGTTAAATTCTATCATATCCTTCGACAGGCTCAGGACAAGAATCAAGATGAGTATTTTTCAGATAAAAGAGATAATCTTACTGGTGCCAGTCATCCTTTTTGCCCTGACGGTCCAC
>JAUWWP010000096.1 GCA_030616835.1 Deltaproteobacteria bacterium
ACTTCGTTTCCCATCTACCCGAGGAGGAAGAAATGGAAGAACTGAAGAGATTGGTGATTGCCGGGAAGGCCGAGGAAGTCGTTCAGAGGGTTCAGAAGCTGACGGCTCAGGGGGCTAAGGTTGAAGACATTCTTAAAAAAGGGCTTATTAGGGCAATGGATGAGGTCGGAGACCTGTTCCAGAAAGGAGAGTACTTTGTTCCGGAGATGCTGATTGCCGCCCGGAACCTGGTCCGGGAAGGCATTGCTGGTAAGGTGTGACTTGAACGGTAAGGATCAAACTTTCCAGCAGCTCACCCAGTGGGGTTTCCCGATCTCCTTCAGCGCTGGCTCTTCTTGATAGCAATGTTCCATTGCCCGAGAACAGCGTTCGGCGAAGCGGCACCCTGGGGTTAGCTCAGTAAAGCTGGGAACAACCCCGGGGATAGTAGCCAGTCTCTTTTTCCTCCCCTTCTCTCCGGTTCCCATTTGGGGAAGGCAATGGAGGAGACCAAGCGTATAGGGATGCTGAGGATTGGTAAAGATTTTGCCGATATCAGTGTATTCAACGATCTTGCCTCCATACATTATGGCCACCATCTCAGCCATCTCGGCGATTATTCCCAGGTCGTGGGTGATAAGCAGGATGGACATCTTCAGCCTCTGACGGAGATTCTCCAGAAGCTCTAAGATCTGGGCCTGAATGGTAACATCCAGGGCAGTGGTGGGCTCGTCGGCAATAAGCAGCTCGGGTTCACAACTTATGGCCATGGCGATCATTACCCGCTGGCGCATCCCTCCGCTTAATTGATGGGGATATTCTCTGAACCTTTGCTCGGGAGAGGCCATACCTACCAGGTTCAGTAGCTCGATGGTCTTTTCCCGTGATTGCCTTTTCCTTAACTTTTGGTGAGTTTCAATGGCCTCACCGATCTGAGCACCGATTGTGAAAAGAGGGTTGAGGGAGCTCATTGGCTCCTGGAAAATCATTGAGATTTGATTCCCCCGAATCCTCCGCATTTCCTCCTGAGAAAGTTGAAGAAGATCCCGGTCTTTGTAAATAATCCTCCCCTCTATTATCTTTCCCGGAGGAGAGGGAACCAGGCGCATAATGGAGAGGGCAGTAACAGTTTTCCCGCAGCCCGATTCTCCCACTAATCCCAAGGTCTGCCCTTCCTGAATCTGAAGGCTAATTCCATCTACTGCTCTTATGGTAGCTTTGTGGGTGAAAAAAGCGGTTTTGAGACCTTCTATCCGGATCAGGGCATTGCCTGTTTTCTTGGTGGGCTCTAACGGTAGGCTCATAAGAGGTTAGCTCAGGTAGGCAGTCATAGGTTCCTTAATTCCTGAAAATATTCTTCCTGGGAGATTATTTTCTTCTTTATCAATAACTTCAGTAATGCCATCAGTCCCTTCCGGGATCCATCCGGGCTTTCTGGCTTAACCGGGGCGGATTCCCCCTGACTCCCTTTTGTAGCCTGAGTCTCCTCCCTTCCTTCCCGAACAATAACCATTTCCTCTTTCGGGGAAGCCTCAAAGCTCGGATAATCGACAGCCCCTACCGGCTTCTCCCGTCCCTGGTAGTAATATGCGATAGCATCAGCAATCGCACTTTCGGTTGCCAGAACAACCTTTACCGGATGGTCGGTTAGAAACTGAATCTCATCAATAGCCTCGAAATTAGTTGGGTCAGATAAAGCAATATAGAGGGTTGTCCTCCCGACCACTTGTTTTAGGCCCACGGGGATAGTATTATACTTTTCAACCACATCCCGGGGGACAGCCTTTAAGACGCTATCAGCGATCCGGATCTTTGAAAGATCAACCGTAGGCATTGTTAACTGCCCGGAGAGAGACTTGAGCATAGCATCCTCATTGATCATCCCCATTTTAATGAGGACGGTACCTAATCTACCCCCCCAGGTTTTTTGATTGGCTAAAGCTGCCTGGAGCTGAAGACCATCAATCAGGCCAGCATCGAGCAGAATCTCTCCCATTCTTTTTCTTTGTCTCAAGCTAAAATCTCCTGATAGGTTTAATCTTCCTTTTCATCAGCCTCAGTGTGGAGATTGCCCTTCCTCTTTTGTAGTTCCTTTAAGAATTCTTCTTTAGAGAAATGACCCTTTTTTATTAAGATAGATAGGATGCTTTGAAGACCCATTTTGGTCTTCATAATCTCTTTCTTCAAAAAATTGAGGTTTTCCAGAGCTTCTTTCATTGATTCCCAATCAGTAGCAGAAATTCTATCCTCTATTACCCCTGACCTAAAAAGATCCTCCTTTTCGGCAAGGGGTTGGGGGGTCTGCTCTTGTTCCGTGATTGGCTTAGCCTGTTCAGCCGGAGCTCCCTCTGGCAGTTCCTCTCTGACAGCCTCTACTTCTTTTTGAACCCCAGCCATTTCAGCGACAATAACTTTAGAGTCAGCTTCCTCCGGTTTAATTGGTGGCAGTTTATCCTCATCCTTTAACTCCGTCTCCTCAATGATCTCCGGGACTACCGGCTTCTCCCCGGCCTCAATCCCTTCCGCTTCTTCTTTCACTGAGGTAGATAAAATTTGCTCATTTTGCGCAGCGGTGGTCTGTTCGATCACATCCCTGACTATCTCCATCTCCTCGGACCCAGATGGCGAGGCCTCCGCCCCGGAGATTTCCTCACCAAGCTCTATCGCCTTTTCTCCCCTTTCCTTCTTTTTGCCGTATTCTTTTAATATCTTCACGATGGCTGATTCCGGAGCTACCCGGGGCTCTATTTTGCAGCCGGTGGAGAATTGAAGATCATCGGTGGCACCTAAATCAGTTGGGTCAGCCATAGCCACCACCAGTGTCTTTTTACCCGGACCCTCTTTTAGCTCTACCGGAACAACCATGTATTTTTCCGCGACATCCTTAGGGATACAGGTAAAGACCTCTTCGGATATTTCCAGTTCGGAGAGGTTAATGCCCGGAGCCTTCATCTGGCTGCCGAGAAAATCAGTGAGAGTGTCTTCTTTGATGAATCCCATTTCGATTAAGCTAGTACCCAGTTTCACTCCCCACTGTTTCTGATGTCCCAGGGCAGATTTCAGTTGGATGCCATCGATAAGCCCGGCATCAATTAACATTTCCCCTATTTTTTTCTTTGGACTCATCTTCTGTATCTGTTAAAAAATCACCCGTGGCAAGTCCGCCCGAGGCGGAGACTTTCTGATGGGGTTAAATAATTAATCTTTATTTTAGATTGAAATTTCTGTACTTTCCGTCTGTCGTGATCTCCGACTGTTAAAAAGAGGCAAATATTATGCCAAGATACTCATCTGTAGCTAAGAACTTGATATTACAGTATTTTTTAAAAATACCTGGTTTTGTTTTCTCACCTTTTTTATTCCCAATTGTGAAATTTTTACATACATGGTGAAAATTTGTCAGAAGCACTCTTAGTAGCCTCTTCAAGACCTGCCCGCCGAATAAATTCTTTGTCAGGCGGGAAGGAAAACCACTGTTTATAAGGATATCACATTGTTGAGAAAAAAGCAATTAGAAAGGGTGGTGGGTAATGTCAATTATTTTGTGTCACCACTAAAATGGGAAGGTAAACGCTTCCTTGACATTGGCTGGGGATTTTGTTATATTTTTATATCATTCCTCAAATTTGCGCAGCGCGCATAATTCAAATTTTTCGTAATATCGGGTAGAATCCTGAATCGATCACATGGATGAAAAATATCAGATTATCGAAAGCTTCATCAAAAAAGTGAGAAGGCAGTTCCATCTGGTAGCACTTCTGGAAGGACTCTGCTCGGTGGGGGGCACTGCCCTGTTTTTTTTACTTTTGGGTCCCTTCCTCGCCGACATTCTCCGGGAGAGTGAATTTCTTTGGGGGGCATTTTTTCTAATTTTTGGTCTGCTTCTCATCTACCTTCTGGTCAACTACCTCTGGATGCCCTGGTTCAAATTACGCAATTACGATACCGTTGCCCTTTTCATCGAGAAGAAATTTCCTTCCCTGAACAACGCCCTTATCAATTCCGTGCAGCTCCATCGAGAAATGGGGGAGCCTCATCGCCGGGCTTTATTCTCCAGCCAGCTTATCTCCTCCCTAATCAAACAGACCGCGGAGAGGCTCACTAACCTGGATAGCTCAAAGCTGATCCCAAAAGGACCCCTACGACTTAAAGGCTTGCTCCTGTTTTTTTTGATCTCCCTTTGCTTGGTGTTGGCCCTTAATTACCCCTCCTTTTTTTCCACTTCCCTCTCCCGTTTGTTTACCTCTCCCTCGTCTTCTTTGAGAAAGGAAAAAGCAGTAGTTCAGGGAGGCCCTCCCCCTCTCCTGGGAGATATTACCCTTAAATATAACTTCCCTCTCTACAGCGGACTGAAGCCAAAGATTGTCCATAATTCGAGTGGGGATATTACCACCTTACGAGGGACGGAGGTGGAAATAAGGGTAAGGAGTGACCGGGAGATAGAGCTGGCAAATTTAGTAATTAATAATCAAGAAAAAATCCCGATGAGGGTAAAGGGAGGAAAACTCTTAGTCGGACTAATCACGGTAATGGACAGTGGTAGCTATAATTTTGAGGTGACTGATCATTGGGGCCGGGTCTTTACCGATCAGATTAAACACCGAATCACCGTAGAGCAGGATGAGTATCCCCAGATGGAACTCAGTCGTCCTTTAGATGACCTGGAGGTAAGAGAAAAGGATATAGTGCAGATCAGGTATGCAGCTACCGATGATTTCGGCCTGAAAAGGATATCATTAGTCTATCAGTATGGGGAGAAGCAAAATGAGAAGGAGATCAAGCTTCTCAAAGACGGTACTCCGAGTTGCCGGGAAGAATACCGCTGGAATTTAAGTGAGCTTGAGCTTCGCCCCGGACATAGAGTGAGTTTCTATCTGGAGGCTGAGGATAATGATCTGGTCTCCGGTCCTAAAAGGGGGAAATCCAAGGTTATCTATCTGGAGGTATTCAGCTCTCAGAAAAAGCATCAGGAAATTATCGCCCTCCAGGAACAAATATGGGAAGGATTAATCCATTTGCTCGGCGACCACCTGGTTAACCGGATTGAGGATACTCCGGATGGAAGCCGGGATTTCCTTCTGCTCACTCAGGAGATGTTTGATGAAAAGCTCGATCAGTTGCTGAAGGATCTCGAGGAAGTCGTAACCGCAATGAAGGAAGACCCTTACTCGGATCCCAGTAGCTATTTTCCTCTGGAGTCAATGATCGGCAGGCTAAAAAGGGTGAATTTGCAGAAGAAAGATGCGTTTAAACGAAGAGTTATTCCTCTTTCAGTACTTACTCTGCCTTCCGATCTTTTAGCCTCGCTCCAGAGGCTCCAGGATGAAGAGGTGAAGGAATTGGAGAACGATATCATCTTCTTAGAGGAGCTAATCCAGCGCCAGAGGATGGAAGATGTGGTAGTTCTGGGTGAGGGCATAGTAGATTCCCAGAGTTCCTTTCTCCAGCTCCTGGAGGATTTTGAGTCTTTCGGGGACAAGGAGCTCCTGGCAGAGCTATCGCAGGAATTGGACCGCCTGGAAAAGGCGCTCATGGCGATGATGGAAAAGCTAATGGGCCTCTCCAAGGAAATTCCTGATGAGTTTTTGAATCCCGAGGCAATGAGCAACATCCAGTCCCAGGATTTAATGGACAGCCTCAGTAAGATTAGGGAGAGTTTAAAAAAGGGAGACATTGAGGAAGCGCGCAGACTGGCCGGGGATCTGCTCAATGCCCTCTCCCAGCTAATGGCGGCTTTGGAAGATTCGGTCTTCCAGATGGCGATGCAAAACTACCAGGAGGCCCTGGAGGCAATGGATCGCTCAATCGAGGAATTAGAGGGCCTGGAGAGCGGAGAGAGGAAACTGTTAAAGGAAACCGAAGAATTAGAGAAGAAGCTGCGGGAGAGAATAGGGCTGGCTGAATTTATTAAAAAGGAACTCGAGAAACTTGCCCGCCTGAAGAAAAAAGTGGAAAAGTTAGCTAAGTATAATCAACCATCCTCTCTTCGGAAGCTTCGTGGTACCATTTCGACGGTCGGGCAAAAGCTGGATCTACTTGAGCAGATGCTTAAGCATTCCGACCTGGGGGAATCCCTTAAGCTCGCCCAGGATTCTCTGAAAAAACTCCAGATGCTAAATAGAGTCCTCAGTAATGAGCTGAAGAAGAAAAAACAAAAGGAGCCGGAAAGGGTGGTTAAGGTATCTAAACAGGTAGAGTCTGCGACCGGGCTCAACCAGGAAATAGTTGATGACCTACGCTCGGTTATGGAGCTGCCTGAAGGTATTATGGAAGCTGGAGAGAAAAAGCAGATGCTTAAGTTCTCCCACCGACAGGAAGATATCAAGAAAAAAACTGAGGGTTTTAAGGAAAAGATAGAGAAACTATCCCAGGAAATCTCCCTCTTTCCCCCGAAGTTGGAAAATAAATTGGGAAAGGCATGCAAGAATATGGGCAGGGCACAGGGAGGACTTCAGGGAATGGATATTCCCGGAGCCTTACCCCAGCAGCGCCAGGCACTCTATGAGCTTGAAAGTGCAAAAATCTCCCTGGAGCAGGCCCGACAGCAACTGCAGGGAGGAGCCCGGGGGCTCTCTATTTCCCTGCCATTTGGCCTTGGCTCCCCCTTTCCGGGAGGAGGGTACAACCGGGGCGGGTGGGGAGTAGCGCAGGGAAGAGTGGAGATCCCTTCGGAGGAAGAGTATCAGGTGCCCAAGGAGTTTCGCCAGGAGATCCTCGAGGCAATGAAGGAAAGGTCCCCAAAAAAGTATAAACAATTAAATCAGGATTATTACGAGCGGCTGGTTCATTGATGGCGGTGGTGACCCCTTAGTGATTGATAAAACTCTATAAGAAATCGTTGGCTCTTCACGGAATATAGTGGATAGGAAGAGAATCTAATGTCAAATGCTAAAACCCAAATAAAATAAATCCTAAGCACGAAGCACTAAATCCTAAATAATCTCAAATGACTAAAATTCAAAATACTAAACCCTGTCCTGAGCTTATCGAAGGGATTACGATCTTGAAGAGACAGAATAGTTTTGAATTTGGTTAATTTGAATTTAGAATTTATTTAGGATTTAGGATTTAGGATTTAGGATTTGTTTAAAGTTTAGGATTTAGAGTTTATCCGTATATTTTATGAAATATTATATGCAAATATTTAAAACGCTTTCTGTAGCAATCTTTGCCTTTCTGGTAGTATTAGGCAGCCTTCCCCTATTCGCAGAAGAACATCCCCTCCTTTCCCCTGAGGAGGTGATTGAATTATCTACCAGAGGAGAGAAACATCTCAGAAACTGGCAGATTGGAAAGGCTGACCTCATTGCCCAGGAGTTGTTGGAAAAGGCAGGGGATAACAAACAGGCCATCTTCTTCGCCGGAAGGGTTAAGTTTTTTCAGGGAAACTATAGTGAGTCTTTAAAACTCCTCCAGAAAGCGAAAGAAGGGACGGGATTTGAGAAGTCGGCCCAGGATTTTTTTGACCTGGCATCCCAAACCTATCAGGCCTCCGAGGGTTTTACCCAGAAGGAAAGCCAGCACTTTCTCCTTCGCTATCAACCCGGAAAGGATGAGGTATTAGTGGACTACGCCCTGGAAGGGCTGGAGAAAGCCTATCAGGAGTTGGGTCGGGATTTCAATCACTTCCCCGAGGAGAAGATCATAGTGGAGGTCTATCCTGATGTGGAGAGCCTTGCTGCCGTCTCTACCCTCACCCGGGAAGAGATCGAGACCAGCGGCACTATTGCCTTGTGCAAATTCAACCGTCTGCTCATTACCTCACCTCGATCTCTGCTCCGGGGCTACCGCTGGCGCAATACCCTTTCTCACGAATATGTTCATTACCTAATAATGAAGCGATCAGATAATACAGTTCCTATCTGGCTGCACGAGGGGGTGGCTAAATACGAAGAAGACCGCTGGAGGAAGTCGAAATGGGAAGGACTTAAGCTTGCCTCCGAGAGTCTGCTGTCAGAGGCTTTGAGAACTAATCAACTGATCACCTTTGAGCAGATGCATCCTTCCTTTGCCAAGCTGAAGGGGACTAAACAGACCAGACTGGCCTTTGCCGAAGTAGTTACGGTGGTGGAATATCTTCTGTCCCGGGGAGGGTTCCCGATCCTGGATAGGATCTTTG
>JAUWWP010000466.1 GCA_030616835.1 Deltaproteobacteria bacterium
AAATATTATATTCATACTTCATTTTGTGTCCTCACAAGACACATTTCGCATTCATATTATAATAGCCCCTTCATCTTTAATAAACTCAATAGTGGATAGGCGGGGCTTTTGCTCGGCTGAGCCGTGTCGAAGTCCAGTCCCGCTAAGGCAATTCGTATAATGTAGGGGTCGGCGCCTGTCTGCCGTAGCTTCAGCGTAGGCAGGTCCCTGTCGGCCCAACCTGTCCTGAAGTCGCAGGGATAAGGATGAACTCTATAAATTGCAAAATGCAAATTGCAAAATGTAAAATGCAAATGATTGAATTGGGATTTGGGATTTTGTCATTGGGATTTTTTAGCATTGAGGTCCACCCCTACAGGTTTTAGCAGGATCGAAGGAGTAGTTTTTGAGGGGAACCCTGTTGGGATTTTGCTTGACAGGCGATCATAGGGAAGTTACATTTAGTTAGCGAATCAGCAAGTTAAAGACCTGAAGGAGGAAAGAGACTCTAATGTTAGCCAAATTGCTTAGCAGTGCGGTTCTGGGCATTGATGCCTACCTGGTGGAGGTGGAGATCGACATCACCCGGGGCCTGCCTTATTACTCAACCGTGGGTCTGCCGGACGGAGCGGTCAAAGAGAGCAAGGATCGGGTTAAATCCGCCATTAAGAACTCGGGCTACCGGTTAACCGCCAATCGGATTACGGTCAATCTGGCCCCGGCCGATATCAAGAAGGAGGGTGCTGCCTTCGATCTTCCAATTGCGGTAGGGATCCTGGCTGCCCAGGATATAGTGCAAAAGATCCGGCTGAAAAAGTACCTTATCCTGGGGGAGCTTTCGCTTGACGGGAGGGTGAAGGCAATCAGGGGGAGCCTACCGATTGCGGTCTGTGCCCGGGATCGGGGACTTAAGGGCATCGTCATCCCCAGGAAGAATGCCCGGGAGGCAGCGGTGGTTGAGGGGATCGAGGTCCTGGCAGTGGATAGCCTCAGCCAGGTGGTGGAGTTTCTGAATGGGATTGGAACTATATCCCCCACTCAGGTCGATGTTAAGAAGCTCTTTGAGGAGGGAGACACTTACGAGCTGGACTTCGATGAGGTTAAGGGGCAGGAGCATGTCAAGCGGGCCCTGGAGGTAGCGGCGGCCGGAGGTCATAATGTCATGATGATCGGCCCTCCGGGTGCCGGGAAAACGATGCTGGCGAAACGGATTCCTACCATCCTTCCCCGGCTAAGCTTCGAGGAGGCGATTGAGACCACCAAGGTTTTTAGCGTGATGGGACTGCTGGGAGGCGGCAGCGCCCTGGTTGCCCTGAGGCCGTTTCGTTCCCCCCATCATACTGTATCCGATGCCGGGCTGATTGGGGGTGGGACTATCCCCAGGCCCGGGGAGGTAAGCCTGGCCCACAATGGGGTGCTTTTCCTGGATGAGCTTCCAGAATTCAAAAAGAATGCCCTCGAGGTTCTTCGCCAACCCTTGGAGGATCGGAAGGTTACCATCTCCCGAGCGGCCACTTCCTTAACCTATCCTGCCAGCTTTATGCTGGTGGCGGCGATGAATCCCTGCCCCTGCGGCTACTATGGCGATTCCCATCACGAGTGCACCTGTATCATCCCCCAGATCCAGCGCTACCGCTCCAAGATCTCCGGCCCCCTGCTCGACCGGATCGACATTCATATTGAGGTTCCGGCGGTCCGCTATAAGGAGCTTTCCAGTGAGACAAGTGGGGAGAGCTCGGAAGAGATCCAGCGAAGGGCGGATCGCTCTCGGGAGATTCAGAGGGAGAGGTTCAATCGGAGTAAGATTTACTGTAATGCCCAGATGAGCTCCCGGCAGATCCGGAAGTTCTGCCAGGTTAATGAAGAGGGGTACAAATTGCTGGAGATGGCCATTGACCGCCTGGGCCTGAGCGCCCGGGCCTATACCCGTATCCTTAAACTATCCCGGACGATTGCCGATCTGGAAGGGAAAGAAGACATCAGCCCCGCTCATATCAGCGAGGCAATTCAATACCGAAGCCTGGATCGAACCTTGATGTAAGGGCCTTTATATTAATTCATGCAATTCGAATATAAGGAAAAGATTTAAGCAAAAAAACAAGGTGACCCCCGATTACATTAACCCTCCACTACATTGACTTTTCAAATCAACTAAGATTATTATTAACTATTAGATCATAACTGGGAGGGTTTTTCAACAGCCCCACCGTCCCTTATTTTCAAATTTTCCCTAGTTTCCCTATTTTTTGACTTTTCTATTGACAGCTATGGGTTTTAGCGATATATTATTTCTAGCATCCTCGTAAGGGCCCGACCCTTACGAGCGCCACGTTCCTAGAGGGCGTGGCTTTTTTTATGAAGGGCAGGACATTATGGGCAAGAAAAGGGTCGTTTTCTTCTTTGATGGTTTTAACTTCTATCATTACCTAAAAGACAATAGAAAATACTGGGATTTCCTCTGGCTTGACTATAGGAAACTCGCTGAGTTATTCACCCCAAAAACCTGCATATTACATGATTATGTATGTGAAAGAAAAGCATCTTCGGGCTAGTCAGTTCCCCGACGATGTCAAACTTCCCGATG
>JAUWWP010000186.1 GCA_030616835.1 Deltaproteobacteria bacterium
AACCGACCCCCCGCCCACGGCAACGATCACATCAGGTTCAAACTGGCTCATGGATTCGGCCGATTCTTTCACATTTTCCATCGGCGCTTCCGGCTGGGCCTTGTTCCAGACCTGAGTGGTAAACCCGGCTTTCTCCAGGGCCTTGGCCACGCGCGCGGCATACCTTTCCGCAAATTCATCAGTAACCAGGAATGCCCGCTTCTTCGGGCATCGGGCTCCGATGATGTCAACTGGCGTAGGCACGATAGATGGTCCCTCCGGAAGGAGATTGGATCCCATGAAAACAGTGGGTGTGGTGAAAGTGGAATAAAGCCCCTTGATGGAAGAGGAAGACATCAGCGGTAATATGGTTTTCAAGAAAGGGTCGGTAAACCAGTAGCTCATAGATTTCACCTCCATATTTGTTTGAGTGATTCTTAAAGTAAGAGGAGAAAGAGATGGCACCCTGTCGAGGTTTGACCCTAATTCCCTAGAACCTCTTGATTCTTTATTGATAGCAACAACGATAGCTCATTCCCCCAAAAAGTCAAGACAAAACAAATGAAAAATAGGGGTGGTTCTCTTCTTATCCTGAGCCATGTCGAAGGGCCTGCCGAAGGAATAGAAAAAATGTTGATTGTTGAGACCTGACCCCCTGTTTTACCCTACCAGAGCAAAGGGCCTCTGGGTGATGGGTGGTTATCCGAAAGCCGAGGCATTTCTGATTGGCGTAAGCCTGAGAAGCAGAAAAGAAGCAGGAGGCTGGAGGATAGCCTGAGGGTGTGTATAAGCTATAAGGGAGCAGGGTATATCTGGGCCAGATTTAATCTGTGAGTCTTATGGTGAAGGTCACATCTGAATCCGCACTTTAAGCCGAACTGTGAGAAAATCCGATGTACGGAATTTTAGGGGAGGAGTAGGAAACATAGAGTCTGTGAGGGTGTCTTCCGCAGGCACTTAATCGACATTGCGCTTGACTGGAAACAGTCATAAATTGGCCTTACAGTCTGCTATGCGCCTGTTCTTTACCCGGTCCCTGACCCCCTGTTTTATGCCCATAATCCGTTTATTCTTCATTCGAAAAGGCCTCACGAGTTCCGTCAGTGTAAATCACTTCTTTCAAGGTAAGCTCAACCCGTAGGTCATTCTTATCAATAGTGCGTAATATATGATGCGTATCAAGGGACGGATCGTAATCTATACTTGCTCGCCAACCTCCGAAAATACTTTCTGCCTTGACGGCATCCTCTACAATCAGCTCCACTTCCAAAAGTTCTTGGTCGTGAAGGTCTTTGAGAACTAATGCTCCGTTGAAGGCCTGAACATCCTTTTTTAGATGGCTGATAAAATCAAATATGAAATCGATTCGATCACTAACATCACCTGCCATAGGATCAGCTTTGAGGAAACTTTTACTGACGAGCATAATGGAAATCAGAGATTTTGAACCGCTTACTCGTTTAGGTTCTTTTCTTACCACTGGGCCCTCCGGCTTGGATAGCCGTTCCTCTAATTCTGTTACTTTAGCTTCGAGCGTAGCAACGCCCTCCTCGAGTGTTATCTCTTTCTGTGCTGCTACTTCTTTCAATAAAAGCACGCTGACTATAGAAGCTGCGGCAATTAGCATTATCTTGTACCAGCTTCTTCCTTTCAAGTTCTCCCTCCTACATACTGGTTTAAGTAATTTAAGCTAATTCCATTTATTTTATGGAAAAAAGGGACTGTTATAATTTCTGCCCTGCCTGTGCGTAGTGCGAAGCCTGACTGCGAGCATTCTTGCTCAGGCAGGCACACAGACAGGGAAGTTTTAAAAAAGATAGCCGTTCCCATTTTTCTCACGATTTTTTCGAATTACCTAATTTTTTAACTTTACTCTGTATATTTCTCCACCATTCCATCCTTACTCCTTCCCCATTGCCTTTTGCTATGTGATAAAGCCGAAACAGGAACCAGAGGTAAAACAAGAGGGCTAAAATTATGCCGATATTAGTTATTGAGAAATGTTCCATTAGTCACTCACCCCCTTTCCTAAGGATTTCTCTCTTCCCTTCGAGCAATAGATCTAATGGTAAATGTGCTATCTTGGCCTGCCCCCTAATAGTAAGAAATTATTCCAGCTTAGGAAGATAACTTTTCCTGAGTGCTTTAGCCGAGATTTCCCTTTAACTCCAACCTCTGGGAAAGACCAGCAATTAGCTCTGGGTTACCTACGAAACTACCTCAATAGTACTCAGTCCTCATCAGATAACTATGGGCCCTTTCTTATCTTGTTCCACAATGGATATTCCAGGATATTGTTGATCCAAGGCAAGGATATACTCTATTTGTCTTTTAACCTTTGTCATCAGTCTTTGATTCTGACGGGTTAACTCTAAATTTTGGAGGGCAAGCCTGATATTGAGCTTCAGTTCTTCATCGCTCCAGGGCTTGGTAAGAAAACGGTAGACTTCTCCCTCATTGATCGCCGGGATTACCCGATTAAGATCGGTATGGTCAATAAGGATGATCCGGAGAACCTCAGGATGTTTTTCTTTGAGGAGTTGCAAAAACTCCATCCCGCTCATCCCGGGCATCAATTGGTCAGAGATGATCAGATCTATCCTTTCCTGTTTAAGAATCTCCAGTGCCTGCTGGGCACTTCCGGCAGTAATCAGCTCATAGGCCTCTTTTCTCAGCGACCTCTCCAGTGCATTCCTAACCAAATCTTCGTCATCAACGATCATTACCTTATACGTTGCCATAAACCACTGCTCCTTTTCCGAAAGTTACACAAAGACTTTCCCTATTTTCGGGTCAAAAGAGTGAAAGCTGCCAAAATATTGGCAATACACCGTTTCTCCTGATGAAAAGAAGATCAATAAATATAACCGGTCACTCTAATACTCGTCGTAATTCGCCAAAGTAGTAATTGACGACAGTCGGGCCTAAGTTATTGCCATATTTATTCTTTTCCCAGCACTGCGAACTTGAGTGAGTCTGATTTACTATATTAAGTTTGTTAAGGTAAATATTAAAAATGTAGATTGGTTGAGCTTTCCCCAGTAATCAGACACAGTTAACTTTACACTACGCTTTTAATTCCAGATTATGCATGAACATCCGAATTACTTGTCCTGAGCCCTTCGATAAACTCAGGACAGGCTTGTCGAAGGATTGGTATATTAACAACTTATTTGTACCTGTTTGGTCTAAGAGCTTGATTTTCAGCCTTCGCAGCCCGCCTCTATGATTGCTGTCTGGTGAAACCGGGTTCGATAAATCGAACCCCTACAATTATGTATTATTGTGAGATAAACTTTTGTAGGGGTCGGATTTATCCGACCCGTCTCAAATTCGGGTTCAATGACCCGCCCTGAGCCCCTCGGCATCGCTCGGGATAAACCCTGTCGAAGGGATCGAACTCCTACATTAACTCATTATTTGAATTTATAATTAAAGCAAATACTATACCAATTCCGCACAAATCCGCCTATCCTATAACTGTTTGATTTTATCAGCTTTTTCAGGGAGAAAATGATTTGTTATCGAAATCTCATAGCCATAGGTATTACAAAAAATCCTATTTGGTGACAAAAAACGGCATTTTCCATTTCCTTTTAATTCTACTGTCGCGTTATACACCTTTCTAACTTCTAAAAATTACTGTAGTTTAGCAAATCCGCCTTAGGCGGATGAGCTGGATAGCCGGGGCTTTCGAGCCCCGGTATTTAGAGTTTATGCAAATCGCTTTATCGGGGCTGGTTCATCCTTCGTAGTACTACGGAGAATGAAAAAGCCCCGCCTATCCACCTGTCCTGAGCCTGTCGAAGGGCCTGCCGGAGGAATAGAAAAAATGTTGATTGTTGAGACCAGCCCCTGGGTCTTTCTATTTTGGGATCAAAAATGGTGGTTTTTCAGTTGACAGGAGTATTGTTTCCCGCTATTTTAGTTAACGCATTAACTGGATTTAATGTTCTGTTGTTCCATTAGGTTCTTGTTCTTTTTAACAAAAGGAAGAAGTCTGATGGGTTCAAGTTTCACGTCGAAGTCCTTTATTTCCCTCTTCTTTCTGGCTTTTCTTCTATGTCTGGGTTCAGGAAAGCCAGCCCAGGCCCTGGAGGAAGGGGACTGTTTTAACACCTCCACGGTGGTAATAACGGGGAGTATTACGGATGCCAGCGGTATTTCCGAGATAATCGTAACCGTAGATGGCTCTACTCCGTTTGCTTTCGATTATGATAACGGGAACTGGACTGCGACTTTTACCGATTTGGGCAATGGACCCCACACCCTGGTGGTTGTGGGAACCGATGCCTGCGGAAGCGGGAACACTGCTACTACCGATCCGCTCAGTTTTAAGGTAGATACGGAGGCGGTGATGAGCATCACCGAGCCGGTGGATGGAGTAACTATAGCCGCTGGCGATGTAACGGTTACCGGAACCGCGGATGACGATGTCACCACAGTAACAGTTACTTCTGACCAGGGGCACAGCAAGTCATCTGGGGTGGATTCCGGGGGCAACTGGTCAGTGGTTCTATCAGGGGTTACTCTTCCTTTCATAGCCATTAACGCTGCAGGGACGGATAATTGCGGCAATATTGGAAGCGATCTGGTAACGGTGCCTGTATGTGAGCCAACTATCTGGTATGTGGACACCACCGCTACGGGTGACAATACGGGCAGATCGTGGGAGGACGCCTTTATCGTTGTTCAGGACGCGGCGGACGCGGCCTCAAGCGGTGACTGGATCTGGGTGGCGGAGGGAATATGTACGTCCGATAGTACAGCACCAGTGCTCACCATGAAGGGTGGCGTTGAGATCTACGGCGGCTTTGTGGGAATAGAGAGTGATATCTCCGAGCGCGGCAACCCGGCCGATCACCCAACCACACTTGACGGTGAGTACACAAGCTACCACGTAGTCGTCGGTGCCTCGAATGCCCGCCTTGATGGCTTCATCATAACGCGCGGCAACGCTGATGGAGGTGGTGCGGCCGACTACGGTGGCGGGATGTACAACGATTCCGTATCCAGCCTTATGGTTGCCAACTGCACCTTCAGTGGCAACTTGGCCGATACCGTCGGCGGCGGGATGGCTAACCGCAATTACTCCTCGCCCACGATATCCAACTGCACTTTCAGCGACAACTCGACCAACAACCGCGGCGGCGGGATGTACAACTCCAACTCCGCACCCACAATAACCAACTGCATCTTCAGCGGCAACTCGGCCAACAACCACGGTGGTGGGATTGCCAATGTCCGCTCCTCGCCCACGATATCCAATTGCATCTTCAGCGGCAACTCGGCCAACTTGGACGGCGGTGGGATACAAAACGAGCTCAACTCCTCGCCCACGATAAACAACTGCACCTTCAGCGGCAACCAGGCCTCCTCCGGCGGCGGGATACTCAATGATCTCTACTCCTCACCCACGATAACCAACTGCATCCTGGGGGGTGATACGGCTCCCACCGGGCCTGAGATTGCCGTGTATTCCAGCTCATTTCCATCAACTCTGACCATCAGCTACAGCGATGTTCAGGGAGGGCCAACAACTGGTGTATATGTTGACCCCAGCTGTACTTTGAACTGGGGCGCAGGTATGATCGATGCCGACCCGCTGTTTGTGACCGGCCCTAACGGCGATTACTACCTGAGTCAGACTGCGGCCGGGCAGGGTGTTGACAGCCCTTGCGTCGATACCGGCAGCGATACGGCAGAAAATATCGGCCTGGACGACAGAACTACCCGCACCGATGGTATAACCGACAGCGGTATTGTGGATATGGGATACCACTACAAGCCGTTGCCCCCGGATGCTCTGGCGGCATCACCCCCGGGAGGAGTATACTGTCCTCCGGGTGTATCGGTGACTTTGAGCTGTGATGATCCGGAGGCAACGATCTACTATACCCTTGATGGAAGTGCACCTACTACCGGGAGCCCGGTTTATGTAGGGCCGATTGACATCAGTGGGGATACTACTCTGAAGTTTATGGCAGTAGCTCTCAGCGGGTATCAGTCAGAAACGGTTACGGAGGTTTACACGATTGATACTACGCCTCCGGATGATCC
>JAUWWP010000165.1 GCA_030616835.1 Deltaproteobacteria bacterium
ACCGTCCGCAGATGTTTTAATTCACTGCCTTTCAGAACTGCCTGCCCTCCCGCAATTTGTTCTGGATTAACGAAGAAACGGGGTTTAAGAACCATATTTGCTCCCTATCACGCTATTATAAAGATACAACATTATGAAGAGCTAATCAAATCCGGCTTGACAGTTGAAGAATTAATTTATACCTTAGGTAAAGGTAAGATTTTTTGCTAATCATTTTCCAGGAGGGAAGGGATGTCCAGATTTTTCTCTTTCGTGCTCTTTATGCTGATAATCTTCGGGGGCAGTCAGGGTAACTCTAAGGATGTTATCCGCCTCCTGGCTCCTCTGAGTAAAGGGAAGCTCTCTGTGGAGGAGGCAATCAAGAGGCGACGAACTATCAGGAGCTTCTCCTCCCGAGCCATTAAATTAGTGGATCTATCCCAGATACTGTGGGCAGCCCAGGGCATAACCGGGGAAGGGGGACTGAAAAGAGCGGCTCCTTCAGCCGGTGCTCTCTATCCCCTCGACCTCTATATCCTATTAGGTGAAAAGGGGGTTGAGGGACTGAAATCCGGCCTTTATCATTACCGTCCTCCCCAGAATTCGCTGGAGAGATTAAAGAATAAGGATTTAAAGGTGAAACTGGCCCAGGCCGCCTTAGGGCAGATGTGGATTGCTGAGGCACCAGTGGTGATAGTTATTACTGCCGAATATAGGAGAGTTACCGGGAAGTACGGGTCGCGGGGGGTAAGATATGCCCATATGGAGGCCGGTCATGTGGGAGAGAACATATTTTTGCAGGCCGTAGCCCTGAATTTGGCTGCCGGGATTGTTGGGGCCTTTGAAAATAGCAAGATCATTGAGCTGATGGGGATACCTACCGATTATGATCCCCTCTTGATAATGCCCGTGGGTTATCAGAAGAAAGGTAATTGAGATATCAACAATTTCTGTGGAAAAGCTGTGGATAACTCTGTTGATAAAGGAAAGAGCGGGCTTGAGGATTCATATCTTTGAGGAGATTGCCTATTTTTTAAGCAGGCAAAACCTACCCAATTCTGGTTAGCTAAGCCGTGACAAAAAATAGCCTTAAACTGTGGGCTGCTTCCACCCTCTTAATTATTTTTATCGGGGGAAGTGTATTACTTTTATCCAGGCTTATCCATAGGTGGACACCCCATCCTCCTAAGCCTTTGAGCACTCAATCTCCGGGCGCCAGACCTTCAAGAACTGGGGCAGAGCGGGGAGCCCGGCCAGAGCTAATCACTTCTCAGAATCCTCAAGTAGCAATCGTGGTGGATGACCTGGGAGAGAGTGAACAGGATGTTCAGTGGCTATTGGATATCAATGTCTCCCTTACTTTCGCCATACTTCCCCAACGCCCCTTCTCCCTCTCAATTAACCAGAAGCTCCATTCCTTAGGGAGAGAGATAATCCTCCACCTTCCTCTGGAGCCAAAGGATAAAGATGTCAGTTTGGGGAAAGGGATGCTTCTCCTATCCATGCCCCGGGAGGAGCTGTTAAGCCGACTCCGGGAGAACCTGGACAGTGTTCCTCATCTGACAGGCGTTAATAACCATATGGGCTCGGAATTTACTGCTAATGAGGAAGGGATGAGATTAGTTCTGGGGGAGCTTAAAGAAAGGGGCCTTTTCTTTCTGGATAACCGAACAACCGTAGAGACAGTCGGATTGAAAGTAGCCCGGGAACTTGGGGTAAGGGCAGAGGAGCGAAGCGTTTTTTTAGATAATGAAGAGGATCCGGAATACATATCCTCCCAATTGGACAAGCTTGTCCGAATGGCCCGAGAGAAAGGTTCGGCTATCGGGGTCTGTCATCCCACCTCGACAACCATCCGGGTCTTAAGAGAGAAGCTCCCGGAATTTAGGACTCAAGGGGTTGATTTCGTTCCGGTTTCGACCCTGGTGAGGTAAAGAAATTGCAAAGTGCAAAGTGAAAATTGCAAAATGTAGGGGCAATTCATGAATTGCCCCTACTTGAATGATTTTTGGGGAAACTCCAGGGGCAAATAAAGGTTGACAGGAGGGTATTTTTTAGAGGATAATCCTAAATATCAAGGAGGTGAGGCGAATGAAATGGAAGGCAGTACCCCTGGGGCTTACTTTGGGAATTATCTGGGGAGCGACGGTATTTTTAGCTACCATCTGGATTAAGCTTAAAGGAGGAGGTAGTACTCTGATTGTACTAAATCAATTTTACCTCGGTTACTCAATAAGCTACTTCCCGGGTAGTATTATCGGCCTGATCTGGGGATTTATCGACGGTTTTATTGGTGGGATACTGATCGCCGCCTTATATAATTTTTTCTCTAAGGCGGAGAGCCCTCAATAAACCCAGTAAGAAACTGACTCCATAAGAGCCAAAAGTCTTACTGGGATCATATAGTATCTTTACTCGCCGGAAGCGGATTTCTAACGGGGTAAAGCTCTTTTGTGGCAGGCATTATTTGCAGGAAGAACTGCGGATTGGGCAGTCAGACCTCCATAATTTCTTCCTCTTTTCTGCTCAGGATCTCGTCTACTGTTTCGATGTATTCATCTGTAATTTTCTGAACCTTATTTTGATTAGTATGGAACTCATCCTCAGAGAGCTCCTTCTTCTTCTCCATCTCTTTCAGTCCCTCATTGGCCTCCCTTCGGGAGTTTCTGAGCGAGACTCTTGTTTCCTCAGCAATTTTCCGGATTACCTTCACCAGCTCTTTTCTCCTTTCCTCGGTCAGAGGGGGAATAGGTATGCGGATGATCTTGCCATCATTAACCGGGGTAAGGCCTATTTCTGCCTTAAGGATAGCTTTCTCGATTTCACCCAGGGATTTTGGATCCCAGGGCTGAATAGTGATTAACTTGCTTTCGGGAACTGAAATGGTGGCCGCTTGATTCAGAGGAACTATTGTTTCATAATACTCAACCCTGATTCCGTCCAGAAGGGAAAGGGAAGCCCTGCCAGTTCTTATCTTACCTAAACTGGTATGGAGGGCTTCGATTGCCCTATCCATACTTATCTTCATTTCCTTGAGTATATCTTCGATCATTTCTTATCCTCAACAATTGTTCCGATCTTCTCCCCCATAACCACCTTTTTAACATTTCCTTTGGTCATAATGTTGAAGACGATTATGGGAAGATTATTATCCCGGCATAAGGAGATAGCAGTGGCATCCATAACCTTGAGGTTCTTGCTGAGGACATCGAGATAGCTAAGCCGGTCGAATCTCCGGGCTCCCTTAGTCTTCAAGGGATCCGAGTCATAGACCCCATCAACCTTGGTGGCCTTTAAGATGACCTCAGCCTGGATTTCCATTGCCCGCAGGGAGGCAGCAGTATCAGTGGTGAAGTAAGGGTTGCCCGTTCCTCCGGCGAAGATTACTACCCGCCCTTTCTTCAGATGATTGACAGCACGCTGTCCCATGCAGGGCTCTGCCAGTTTTCCCGCCTCAATGGCTGACTGCAACCGGCAGCGAAGGCCATGGTTGTCCAGGGCATCCTGGAGGGCCAGGCCATTGATGAGGGTAGCCAGCATCCCGATATAGTCAGCCGAAGTTCTTTCCATTCCCTGGGCGCTAACTGCAGTTGCCCGAAAGATATTGCCTCCCCCGATAACGATGGCCACCTCTACCCCCAGGTCGCGAATCTCCTTTATCTGCTTGGCGATGTTCATCGTTGCCTTTCGGTCAATTCCATACCCCCCCTTCCCAGCCAAAGCCTCTCCACTGAGCTTCAGCAGCACTCGTTTAAACTTAGGTTTTCTCATTAGCTTTGGGGGTTAATTTCTCGCCTAATTGGTAGCGGACGAAGCGCCGGAGAGTAATATTTTCTTTTAGCTTGGCGATCATTTCATTTATCAGTTGGCCAATAGTCAGATCGGTATTCTTAATGAAAAGCTGATCCATCAGGCAAACCTCGGAGTAAAACTTTTCTATCTTCCCCTCAACGATCTTCTTCACTATATTCTCCGGTTTGCCCTTCCCCTTAGGTTCGGCTCGATAGATTTCCTTCTCCTTCTTTAGAACTTTCGGGGGGATATCCTCCTTTTTTAAATAGAGAGGATTAGATGCGGCAATATGCATGGCAATATCGTGAGAGAAGACCTGAAATTCCGGAGTCTTGGCAACAAAGTCAGTCTCACAGTTAATCTCTACCAGAACCCCTATTTTCCCACCGAAATGGACATAGGATTCCACCAGCCCTTCGGAGGTAACCTTCTTTGCTCTCTTGGCTATAGTTGCCAAGCCCTTCTTGTGTAGATAGATCGTTGCCTTTTCCAGGTCACCCTTACTTTCAAGAAGGGCACTCTTGCAATCCATTACCCCGGCACCAGTCTTGGCCCGCAGTTCCTTTATCATTGATATCTTAATCTCCACTTGTTTCACTCCTTAATCCTTATTTCCTTCGAATCTTAACTGTCTCCTTAACTTCGGGAGCCTTTACTTTGGCAGCACTCTTAGCTTCCTTTTTTTCAGCCTCTTTATCTGGATCGGCCTGGAGTATTTTCTCCCGTAGCTTGATCCCTTCTTGGCAGGCATCTGATATCCGAGAAGCAAGGAGCCGAATGGACCTGATTGCATCATCGTTGCCAGGAATGAGGTAATCAATACCTTCGGGATCGCAATTAGTATCAACAATACCAATGATAGGAATGGCAAGCTTTTGAGCCTCCTTGACCGCGATTTTCTCCTTCTTAGTATCCACGATGAAGAGCGCTGATGGTAGCCTCTTCATCTCTTTTACCCCCCCCAGTGATCTTTCCAGTTTTCGTTTCTCCCGATTAAGGGAGATGACCTCTTTCTTGGTAAGGGCCTGGAAAGTTCCATCAGTTTCCATCTTCTCGATTTCCTTCAATCTATCCAGGTTTTTTTTAATCGTTTGAAAGTTGGTCAGCATCCCGCCCATCCAGCGATTAGTAACATAAAACATCCCGCATTTCTCAGCTTCTTCCCTGATCGGGTCCTGCGCCTGACGCTTCGTTCCCACAAACAGCACCTTGCCTCCACTGCCCACGGCCTCGGCCAGAAATTTGCACGCATCTTTGAATAGCTTAGCTGTTTTCTGAAGGTCAATGATGTAGACTCCACTCCTCGCTCCGTAGATATAGGGCTTCATCTTGGGATTCCACTGCTTTGTCTGATGTCCAAAATGCACCCCCGCTTCAAGCAATTCTTTCATAGTAATACTCGCCATTTAAATCCTTTCTGTTGTGGTTGTTCTTTCTTGCTTAGACATTGCTTTTATTAGACATTCAACAGCATGCCATTATTTCCGTTGGTTATTTAGAGTCTTCATATCATATAACTGGCTAATTTGCAAGCAGAAAATTGAATTCAAATCATATATATTATCATTTTAGGGGCATGTTGTCAAACTCCATTATCTTTCAATATCTTTAATTTTAAAACGTATTTCCTGCGTGCACCATACCGACACCGGTGTTTCTTTTATCATCGCCGGCCGAAATCTCCATTGTCTTACTGCCTGTACCGCTGCTCGGCCAAATCCCCGGAACCCCCTGATCTCGGTTATCTTTGCTTGAACCACCACTCCCTGCTCATTTATGAGAACCTTCAGAATTACTATACCCTCCAGCCCGTTCCGCTCCGCTACTTTCGGATATCTCGGTTTAGTATAATCAATAATCTGCGGAAGTTCATCAACCTCTCCGATCTCGTAAGGTGCCTCCGGTACGAAAATATCCGCCTCTCCGGCCAGGAGTTCGGGGTCTTCATCCCCCAGATCCAGACTGCGGCGCACCCTCGGGATTAGAAGCAGCTTTGACCGGTGAATAATGGCTGGAGGCCTTTTTATTCGGGGCGGGGGTTTGTTCAACTCGATCCGGGTTACTTCGATCGGAGCCGAGCTTAAGGAAGGTTCTACCTTATGCAGGAGTTCATTAATTATCGGGTAGAGGACGAAGATTAAGGCATTGATCAATAGAGAGAGAAGGATGGCTGTCTTTTTATTGTCTGCCAGTCTATTTGCTTGAGGAAGATCGTCCACCTTCGCCTAATCCTCCCGGATTGCCGCCAGAGAGATCTTCTTTGCCCCAGCCAGCTTGCATTCATCCATTACATCAACCACAAGAGCCACCCGGGCATTCTTATCGGCAATAATCACTACGCTTGATTCGGGTTGGTCACGGATAATTCTTCTAACTATAGTATTTAAGCTCTTTAAATCTACCTGTTTATTGTGGATATGGATCGTTCCCTCTCCGGTAATGGCGATCAGAATATTCTCCTTTTGTAATGTGGTCGAGGTCTTGGCCTTTGGTTTCGCTACCTCCACTCCGGTTTCTTTGCTGAAGGTGGTAGTAACCATAAAAAATATCAGCAGGAGAAATACCATATCCACCAGGGGGGC
>JAUWWP010000493.1 GCA_030616835.1 Deltaproteobacteria bacterium
AGGGTGCGGTCGCCGAGGTTCCCGATGGACAGGCGATCGTGAGCCTCGAGGTGTCCAGGCCCGTTCTGGCGTATCCTATCGAGAGCGATCCGGACACGGACGAGAAGATCCGGACGAACTACGAGAACGCGAACAACAAGGTGCTTGATTCCGTCGAAGCTGAAGTTGTCTCGGGCTCCTTCACCGCATCGTTAGCCCTGCCGGCAGACCTCTCGCCGAGTACCTACTACATCAAGGCCTACGCATACTCGACCGATACGGACGCCGTTGGCTGCACAACGCTCGACCTGGTACCCTGAGCTCCTCGCCACCTGTAATTATGAATCCATGGTTCTTATCCTGAGCCATGTCCTGCCTGTCCTGAGCCCCTCGACCTCGCTCGGGATAAACTCTGTCGAAGGAAGCTTGTCGAAGGAGAAGCCGAAGGGGATGGGACTTAACTGGATTAGGTGTTGAAAAACCCGACAGAATGGAATAAGATAAAGCAATCTGGGAGAATAGGTCAAGATAACCGAGGAGTAGGAAAGATGGGGAAATAGGTGACTATGGAGTTGAAAAATTAAGCCCTAAGAAAAAGTTAAAATATTAATGACCCTAATTCGATTTATGGCGAGACTGGCAAGAGCAGTAGTTCCGGGTGTTCCTCATAAAATAGTTATAGTTCCCCGGATTTAGGATGCAGTGATTGTAATGGATTTTAAGGTAGTTACCGAAAAGATCCTGTCAGCTTTCAATAATGCTCAAGTTCGCCATGCCCTGATGGGCGGGTTTGCGCTTGGTATGTGGGGTATCCACCGGGCGACTGTTGACATTGATTTCCTGGTGCACTGTGATGATCTCGATAAGGTTCGTAGCATTATGTCTGAGATGGGTTATGAGTGCATCTATCACACAGAAAATGTATCTCAATATATCTCATCCCAAAGTGTTTTTGGCGAGGTTGACTTCATCCATGCATTTCGTGAAGCATCGCTGGGGATGCTGGCAAGAGCTGAGGAGAAAGAAATATTTGGGGGAGAATTAAAAATAAAGGTATTAATTCCCGAAGATTTGATTGGTTTAAAGGTTCAGGCAATTGCAAACGATGAGGCGAGAAGAACGGGTGAGCTTGCTGACATTGAAGCATTGTTGGCCCTTCATGGGGCGAGGCTGGATTGGGTCAAGATTGATGAATACTTTTCCATCTTTGGCTTCGAGGAAATGGCAAAGGAACTGAGGAGAAAATACTGTGGCAGTCAGTAAAAAAGGAAGAGAGGAATTGAAGCGGTTGGCCAGTTCATCCTCGCTGCGAGAGGATATGAGGCGACTGGCTGCCAATAGGCATAGATCTTTAATAGCGAATGAGATTGTGGATATAGATAGATTGCTCACTTTTCTGAATGGATATAACGAATTTATAAACCATGCCCGTAAACCCTTTTATCGCATGGTTGACAGGGTCATGAAATTATAATCTCTCCAAAAGATAGTGGAGGGTCAATTAAGGGGTCAAATCTTTGATATTGACAAATGAGCAAATGATGTCGCATCTTGAATAGTGAAATTGGACGGCCTCTATTCCCCTCCATTTTCAAAGTTATGGAACTAATGAAACTACGTCCCCCTTTACAAACTTTATTATCCAGGAAAAAGTAGAGCCTTATTATAATGAAGAAGAAAAGGAAATAATCGAAAATTTCAGGAGGCTGGAAAAAGAAGGAAAGATAGCAGTAAAAGGGGATCTCGCCGGTCGTTTATTATTGGAGGGTAGGGAGTATCACTCATTAAAGGACGAAAAAGAAGAGCGGAAAAAGCTAAAATCTACCGCCTGAATACAATCAATAAAAGAGGTTTAAGGTGTTATTTATTGGGTATTTAAAAAAGGATGTTTGAAATGGCAGAAGCTCAGGAAAAAGTGGAAAAGGTTGAAGAAGTCTCTAAAAAAGGAAGGTTGCCAGCCCTATTACTCTGCCTCTTTTTCGGCCCTTTTGGCATCCACCGATTCTACGCCGGGAAAATCGGCACGGGGATCTTGTTGCTTCTAACTCTGGGATTATTTGGCTTCGGCGCTTTAATTGATCTTATTATGATCATCACCGGCTCCTTTAAAGATAAACAAGGTAAGGTAATTAAAAACTGGAGTACTCCTTAAATAAAAGGAGTCGTCTATGAAAGTCCGGAACTTTTTAATGAGGGGAATCAGGGTCAAACCTTGACTATATGAAAGGGGACGGTGTTCCATTAGTTCCACAACTAAAGAAGGACCAGCCTCAGGCACTGGCAATAAAAAACAAAACCATGCAAATATTTGTGGAAATGTCTAATGTCCAGGTCTGACCCCATGACCCC
>JAUWWP010000163.1 GCA_030616835.1 Deltaproteobacteria bacterium
CCCATAAATGGGTCTAAAACAACTTCTTCCTCAAAAGTATAGAGTTGAATCAACCTGTAAGGCAACTCTACCGGAAATGGAGCAGGATGACCTACTTTTTTTGCCGACTCTGCGGCAAATGTCCATGCACTTTTGGTAAACTCAAGGAACTCTTGCTTAGAGATTGTGCTTTTCCTTTTATAAGTATTTCCTCTTGAAAACATCCCCTTAGAGAATACCAAAATATATTCATGAATATCCCTTAGTACCGGATTTTTAGCCGAAAGCCAGCTACCCCAGGCAGTAGAGGGGCTACCGCTTGAAGCTTTGTCCCAGATGATTTCACCCCTCATCAGAAATCCTAAATCAAGCATATCTTCAATGATAAAAGTATGAAGGGGAATATATGGTTTTCTTCCAAGATTGGCAATATTTATACATGCTCTCCCCCCGGGAACAAGCACTCTTTTAACCTCACTCCATATCTTTTTCAAAAAAGCTCTGTATTCATTCAGGGTAAGGTTCTCGTCATATTCCTTTCCCACATTGTAAGGGGGAGAAGTGACCATCAGATGAATGGTATTGTCTGGCAATTCTTCCATTTTTTCACTTGATTTACAAAAGATTCTATCTAAAAATTCAGAAGGAATAGGAGCTTCAACATACTTGGTTATTTTCTCATTAGGTAATCCCTCGTATAACCTGCTTGCGTAGAAGGAGGTAGAATCGTGACCAATTCTCCCCGGAGATCCAAAAGCACTCGTTTTAGTCCCCTTCTTTCTTTGATTAAGTGCCATTTTAGTCTTCCCTCCAGAGATCAACCCACTTCTTGTAGGGATTGAAATTTATCCTAACTTTTTGCCAGCTTATTTCTATACGCCTGGATTCATCATCCTTAGCTAAGGTTGACAAGGCTTCTTTTGTAATTTCAACGCCCCGGGGATTTGTCCCTGCCTTAGGAAGCTTAATATATTTTCGTCTGCCTATTTTATCAAAAAGCCTCTTCTGAATCTCCAATGGGATATAATAAAATCCTCCAAGGTTATCCCAGTTAATTTGAACAAGCAAAATATCACAATGGGGATAATATTCTTTGCGAAATTCTTTTGCCTTCTGAGCATCAACGGTCCATATCAGTTTGACGCCGCCAAAACTCTTACCTGTAATTGTCTTAATTGATAAAGGCTCTCCAAATAATTTTGCGTCAATTTCTCGCTCGGTGATAGGGATTTCAGTCTCTACATTTGCTTCGCCAAATTTATAAATGAGTAAAGCAACTATTATTCTTTCACGAAGTGAACCAACCTCCATTCCGGTTTTACCTGCTCTTGAACTTTCTAATTCTGCAAGTTGAAACAAATAGGGCAAACGCCTTTTGATTTTCTCTATAAGTTTTTTATCCTCAAATATTTCTATCAAACGACTGGGCATTTCTTTATTCCCACATTTTCTTTATGGGTGATGGAATATAAATTATTTATATTCGAATTAATTAGGGTGCCCTCCATTACCTCAACCCGTTTACCCAATTAGCTTTATCCTATTCCATCTGGCCTGAATTTTCAACAAGAATTCCGAGAAATGGGGTCGCATTTTGAATAACGAATTATGCAAACCGAGATGCGGTTTTTTCCCCTTCCCAGCTTGCTTAATCTTATTCTATTCTGTCGGGTTTCTCAGGCTTGCAGCCGCTTAATTTCATCTTTAATCTCTGAAATTACATTGGTATTATGTATTTTTTTCTTATTTCCTTCCTTAATTGAAATGATATAAAAAACTTTACCGCCAAATTTTTCTGTAAACTTCTTATGGGTATTAGCTTGCAGCTTCTGTTCTTTAAATATTTGAGGAATATGCGATACTCCCCCAGCAGGTTTAATCTGAAGTCCAATATATTTATCTTTGATTTTAATAAAGAAGTCTACATTATATAGACGGTCCCACTCATCTGGCGCAGGTTCTACCTTTGCTTTCAGGATCTCTTGTAATTGACCATAAATAGTTTTTATCTCAGTCATATATCCATCAAATGTTCTATCTATGACCATATTATACATATATTCAATGCAATCTTTCTCAGTAATATCTTCAACTTCTGCGGAAATCACTTCCGTAATTTTAATATATAGTTTTCTTCCTAGTTCTTCGATATGTTCCTTCGACTTAACATTAGTAAAATAATATTCCTTCCAATTATCTATACTTTTTGGAGCACATTTTCTAATTGATTCTGAAACGGCACCTACATTATTTTTAATATCTAAGTATCTATTAGCTATAATTTCAAAGAGAGATTGATTTCTAAAGACAATTAGATCGTTAGACATTGCACATTCAGCAGAAAGACTCAGATAATACTTGTTATAAATTCTTTCTTGAAACACAAGAGCACTCAATGAGCAATTACATAGAATAAAATTTAATGCGTCTTCATATTCGAAATCATTGTTCAGAAGCACTCTAAAAATATTATCAAAAGAAAATCTATCATAAACCTTATATAGCCCCTCACTATTCGCCTCAAGGTCTTGCAAAAAATGTTGAACTGACATCTTTTGAATCCTTTTCTCTCAAATTTGTAGCGGTATTTGGAGCTGTTCTCTTCTTAAGTGTAAATACAATTCTAAAAAGGAAGTAGGGGACGTTGGTTACTTGTTGCGTTGTTTCTAACTAAATTCCTCTTTCAAATCCGGATATTTAGATATTACCTTCTCCTCTTTCCTACTTCTCCTCGCTTTTCTCGACCTCTTTCCCCAGCTTGCTTAATCTTATTCTATTCGGCCGATTTTTTCAACACCTAATTGCCGGTGGCAATTGTAATAGATTATAGATTTTAAATTGCAGATTTCAGGTACCAATTAAAAATGACAAAACCATTATACCTCAAGGAATAGCCCTTCGGGAACCTCCTCAGGACCTCGGTTCGTTTCGTGTAATTCGTGAAATTCGTGGTTCAAATCCCAAGCCCCCTCACTCCTTCGACCCCGCCACAGGCGGGGCTCAGGACAGGCTCTGGCCCTCACCCCAAAAAAGGGGAGAGGGGAATGGTTGTGAATGACAAATGTCAAAATCCCAATGCCAAATCAAATCCAAAATCCAAATATCAAAAGAGAAAGTTAATTAGTGTAATTCGTGAAATTCGTGGTTAAAATCCCAAGTTGATCGGGCTTGATAGCCTACTTCGGCGGAGTGAGGCCAAATGACCGTTGACGACTGGCAAGAGTTTTTATTCGGGAACGGCTTTCAATAGATTGGCGATGAATGATTTGTGGTCCCAGTTTTCTCCATGGTCCACGGTAAACCCGAGACGAACCACAACCATCTTCCTGGATGGAATAATCGTAACGAACTGGCCCTCGTAACCCCGCGCCGAATACAAATCGGCTGGAAGCCTGGGCATCCACCTTTCCTTCTCCCCGGTATTGAGCCAGAACTGAGCTCCGTATGGCCTATCGGGAGGAGCCTGCGGTGTGGGCGTTCGGGTATAGTCTACCCAGCCTTCGGGAAGGATCCGCTCGCCCTCCCAGACACCGTCATTGAGATAGAGAAGGCCAAAGCGGGCCCAGTCTCTCGCAGTCGCATACATGTTTGAGGAGCCAAGAAAAGTTCCCGAAGGGTCAGGCTCTATGATCGCGCTACGCATACCAATCTTGTCGAACAGCTCTCGACGCGGAAAAGCAAAATAGTCAGCGTCCGTACCGCCTACTGCGTGGCGGATAATGCGGGAGATGATGTTGGTAGTGCCACTGGAGTAAGCCCACTTGCTGTCCGGCTCCGCTTCCAGGGGTTTGTCGGCGGCATAGGCCGCCGCGTCATGACTCGCGAAGAGCATGACATTACAATCCGAGTGTGGTTTGGATTCGTATTCTTCTTCAAATTCCAGCCCACTGCTCATCCGAAGCAATTGATCCAACGTGATGGCTCCCCGAGGGTCACCCGGTCCGCTCCACTCCGGTACAGATGCTCGCCCCTCGATAGACAACTTTCCCTGACCAACCAGTATTCCGGTTAGCGCGCTCGTCACGCTCTTCGTCATCGACCATCCAATCAACGCTGTTTCTTGCGAAAAACCAGGGGCATAGCGCTCAGCGATGATGCGGCCGTCATAAACGACAACCACCGCTCTGGTTCGGCGAAGCCGCTCAGGATCGGGCTCGGAAAAGGCCTCGCCCAGTGCATAGTTAAGCCTTTGCACATCAATTTGGGGTGGGAGTTCTGTCGTTGGTGTGAGATCCCCCATAGGCCAGGGCAGGTCTTTTTGATCTGGTAGTAATCGTGTCAGATCTACCATAGCCTGCTTCCGGAGCTGCTCTTCGGTAGTATCGATAACCAGGGTACACCCAAGTCCTTCGCGATAAACGGCACGTCGCTTGAACTTGAACAGTCCCGGAATTTCAGCCGTGACCGACTTCCCCTCATAATCGACCTCAGCATCGATAAAATTCTCTCTTGCTATCACTAAATCCTCGCTCAGGACAGCCTCAGGATCCCGCATCGACACAAACACGCTGGAACAGAGCATCTTGGCGGTGTAGCCTGTTCCAATGGGTCCATTTTGCCAGAGATAGTAAATACCGTATCCAAGCAAGAGCACCACAACAATACCGAGCCCCAATAGGGCCTTTCTGGTTAAAGATTTCATGGTGACCTCGCTTCCAATTAGTTTGGTTTAATACCCCTTCTCCCCGACTAACTCAACCTCTTTCCCAGATTGCTTTATCCTATGCTATTTGGCCGATCTTTTCAATCCTCTGCTGCAAAAATATTATCCCGCCCTGGTGGGTTATATAAATGCAAAGGTAATAGATTGCAGATTGTAGCTCTAAAATCTGAAATTAAAATCTATAGTGGATTTGGGGGGTTGGTTATTGGGATTCAGCCTTCGTAGTCCCGATGTCCATCGGGACGAAGTAGGCTTTGGTCATTGGGGATTTGGGATTTGGTCATTTTATCTTCACCGTCTTCAGGTCTTCAAAGATCTCCATAGCTGATTGATACCTATCCTGAGGATCCTTCTTAACGCACTTCAGGATGATGCTGTTCAATCCCGCCGGGATCTCCGGGTTAATGCCTCTGGGCTCAGGGGCAGGGGTATGGATGTGGTGATAGCCCACATCCCCCTTTTTGAAAGGAAGCTCGCCGCACAGCATCTCAAAGAGGGAGACACCCAGAGAGTAGATGTCGGTGCGACGATCAACCTCCTCTCCCAGGATTTGCTCCGGTGACATATAATTTGGAGTTCCTCCGACGATTGTCTGAAAGTTTAAGACCTCCTGAATTACTTTGGCCAGGCCAAAATCCATTATTTTGACCTGCTTCTCCTCGGTCCACATGATATTACTACTCTTAACATCCCGGTGCACAACATCGTGGCTATGGGCGTAATCCAGGCCTTTGCACAATTGTCCGGCAATAAGGATAACAACATTGACCGGCAGCTTGCCATCCCGATTAAGGATACTCCTTATGGTCATGCCCTCGACCAGTTCCATGGCAATATAGTAGTTACCATCCTCTACCCCGGCGTCATAAATAGTAATTATATTGGGGTGAGTAAGAACAGCCGCCGCCCTGGCCTCCCGAAGGAAGTTCTTCACCGCCAGGGCATTCTCCTTCAAGTCACTCGGAAGCATCTTATAGGCTACCAAACGGCCCAGTTTGGTATCCTTTGCTTTATAGATAACCCCCATTCCCCCCCGGCCAATCTCCTCTAAAAGGGCATAGCGCTTTTCCCCACTCACCAAGGGTGCCTCTGCCAGGGGCACCTCCGGCAATTCTTCCTCTTTCGCTAAATCCTTCGGAACCTTTGCTTTTTTGTCCTTGAGCTGCTCCAGTCTATCTATCACATCAGCGAAAAGATAATCCTCCGCCAGAATTCGGGTATATATAGCCTGGGCTACCTTCAGCTCACCGTGCTCTTCCAGGATCAGGGCCAGATTATAATAAGAACCGAGATTAGATTTATTGACGCCCTCATTCAGAACGGAGTATCGATATTTCTGGATTGCCACGGTTAACATTCCTTTCTCCCGGAAAATATCTCCCAGAAGGGCACAGACCTTTTTATAATCTGGATGATCATCCTTAACCTCCTGCAGGACCCTGATCGCCTCCTCCATATATCCGTGTTGATAATAGTTATTTCCTGCTTCAAACAGGTATTCACTTCTCTCCAGCATCTCTGACTGCTTCTTGAAATTTCCCAGCCTTTGATAGAGCTCGGCTGCTGCTCGATAATCTTTCCATTTCTCATAGGCCGAAGCTGCTGCCCCCGGCTCCTTGGCTTTCAAAAACATCTCCGCTGCCTGGAGAAAGTCCCTTTCCTTCTCATACATCTCCCCGGCCTTCAGGCAGTTCTCCAGGGACCGATAAATCTCGGCGGCCTCCAGGAACTCC
>JAUWWP010000557.1 GCA_030616835.1 Deltaproteobacteria bacterium
ACGAGATTACCCTCTCGACCGGGCACCAAACCTCGGCCTCGGAACAGCTCGCAACCGCCATCTCCGAGGTTAGCGAGATCGCCAGCCAAGTCGAGGGGGGGGCCAATGAGATCGAGTCCGCTATCGGAGAGATCAGGAATTTTGCGGAAACGCTGCGGACCACCGTGGAAAAAGGTAGTTAAACGAATCGCCTTAGGCGGACTCGAAAGCCCCGGACAATTAACTAAAAGTGTGACTTGAAATGAGTAAACGCAGATTCTTAGGTCGGCTGCTGGGAGTTATCCTGCCAATTGCTTTTTTGCAAACAATAGGATTCGAGATTCTGATGTACTTTGTGATGAGTCCCACATCCGATGAGTTCAAGATCATACTTACCTATCCCTTGCCCCCGGCTATCGCTATCATTATCATATATTTTGTTATTGTTGGCGTTTACTCCCGCCCGATTTTTCTTTTTCTGGAAACTGACGAGAAAGGTGAAGGGCTGGATGAGAGCCTGGTGCGTTCTGTTCAGGATCGGTGCGTGAACCTCGCCTATTTCTTGGCCCCACTCTCTTTCCCGGCCTACATCTCAGGTATGGTCATCGGGGTCTTAATAGTTACCCCGATTCTGGGTTGGCCCCGGGGTACCTGGATTTACGGGTTTCTCGTGGGGATTATCGCCGGGCTTCTGACGACCCCCATGGCCATCTATGCCTCCAATTTGGTGGTGGAGCCGGTGCTCCAGCGAACCATGGCTCTGACCCCCGATCGCGATGCCGCTCGGACCGCGGGATGGAGGTTGCCTCTACGAAACAAATTTGTCATGATCATGATTGTCCTGGTGGTAAGTATCACCGGTTACACCATGATCGTGGGTTACAGCCAGACTGATGCCGTGCTCAAGAATATGGAGAAGATGGAACAGGTCTTGCCGCCCTCGGTCGCCGCCGGGCTGGTGCACAGGATCGAATATGCCACCGACCCGGGGATCAGATCTTCCCAGTACTTCAAATCACGGATGGGGAGCCTCAAGACCTTTTACTTCGCCCTCATGCTGATTGGCTCGGGGTTAGCCTTGGTCCTTGCTTTCGCTGCTGCCCGGGAAACAACGAAGCCGATCCGCATTCTCCAGACCGTTGCCGAGCAGGTAAGACGAGGGCATTATGACGAGCCGGTCCGTCTCGTCAGCAATGATGAGTTAGCTGAGTTGGGAGGAACCTTCAACCAGATGAAGGAGACCATTATTGGGCAGATGAAGGCCGCGGAATCAATATTGGATACCCTCCGCCACGGGATTATCCGTATGGACGAGACGATCAACCTCGTGCTCTCGGTGAGTGCTGAGCAATCGGACGGGGCTACCAGGCAGGCCTCCGCGGTTCAGGAGACCTCCAGCACCGTTGAGGAGATGGCGGTCACTGCCAGGGAGATCATGGAGCGGGCTAAGATGATGTATGATGTGGCCTCCAAGACCCTTAACGCATGTCACGACGGCCAGAGCAAGCTCGACCAGGCGCAGACCGACTTCCAGGGGATTACGGAACAGGTTGACGCCATCAGGGATGCTATGGTCATGCTCAAGGACCGCTTCAAGGAGACCTACCGGATCGTCGAGTTGATGGAGAAAGTCGCGGAGCAGACCGAGCTTCTGGCTATAAACGCTACG
>JAUWWP010000544.1 GCA_030616835.1 Deltaproteobacteria bacterium
ATGGGCAAGAGAGTGCAACGGGCCATCCAGGTCCGGGCCGAGGGCAGCGGGCGGCCGTTTCTCATCGGGCACTTCGTTACCAATCGCTGCAACAATAAGTGCAAGAGCTGTCTATGGCGCCACAACGATTGGGAGGATGTACCCCTTGACGACTTGAAGGACTTTTACATGCAGGCCGCGGAGGAAGGGTTTTTGGGCACATTCCTCTCCGGCGGTGAGCCGTTCTTGCGCAAAGACATCGGTGAGCTGACCCGATTCATCAAGGAAGAGGCCGGGATTCACATCCTGTTTATCACCTCCGGCTGGTTCCTCGAGGAGCGGATGGATGAGGTTCTGCCCCACATTGACATGATGATGTGGAGCCTTGATTCAGCCATACCAGAGCGGCACGACGAGATCCGCGGCACGCCCGGACTGTTCGATCGCCTCATAAAAGGCATCAAGCGAATAAAGAAAGAATACCCCGAACTTTCCTGCCAGACCAATTGTTGTGTCCAGAAGGGACTCGCCGAAGAGATTGATGACCTGCTCAAGCTGCACGAAGACCTGAGAGTGCAGATCTCCTTTGATGTCATCTCCGAATACCGCCACGACGGCGAGGGCGGGCATTTCACCGAGACGAATATAGGGATGCCCTTGCCGGAGCTGCGCGGGGTGTGTGCTTATTTGCTTGACAAAAAGCGCGAAGGAGCGCCCATTCTCAATTCCGAGATGTATTTCCAGTATTTTACAAACGGAAAGTTGGGCTACAAATGCCACCTGCCCAAGCTGGCTATGTGCGTGGACGGACGGGGATATGTCGAGGATTGCCTCAATCTGAATAAACCCATCGCCAACATCCGGGAGATGCGCCTGAAAGACATTATGGAACTGCCGAGATTCAAGCAGTTGCGAGTGGATGCCGAGAACTGCTTTTCATGCAATTCCCCCACGATGATTGATCTATCCAATGTGTGGGAGGATCCGGAGCTAATCTTCGGACCGGGCGGCATATCGGTGGGGTAAAAAAGGGGACAGCGGGGCTGTTGAAAAATAGTTCTTATAAAAGGTTTATCAGGATCAAACCTCAACTATTACATGATGCAACCATAGGTTGTGAAAGATTGCCTTTTTTCTCTGTGATGATATAATGTTCTAAATGGTTTACAGCATGTAAGGAAAGTCAATTCCTAAACTGGTGGTAGATAGAGGAGTTTGATGTGGGAGTCATTAAAAAAGAGTTAAAGCTTATTGGGGGGAAGGGTGAAAAAAAGGTTAATGTGCTCTTTGATACGGGCGCATCTTTTTCCCTCATCCGGAGAAGTATTGCTGAAGAAATCGCTTCTATCTCGCCTCTCGGAAGGCGCCTCAGGTTCCTGCTCGGGGATGGGAAAAAGGTCCTCGTCTCCCGGGAGGCTGTGAGCATCCAGATTGAAATGAAGCGGTGCCTTGTTACCGACCATGCAATCGTGATGGATTCCCTTGCGGAGGATTTTATCCTTGGGGCTTCGAGCATGCAGTTCTACCAGATCAAGCTTGATCCTGAAAAGGAAGACTTCACCATTGATAGGGAGCGAACAAAGCTACAGCTTGTATAGCTATCCCAGGGACATTGTCTCCACGAGGGAAACAAGGGGTCCCCTAAGAAAAATCAGGGGCAAACTCTAAATTCTAAGTTAAGATATTGCTTATCAACCTCTCTCCACATAAATTAAGCTTTTTTCTTTTTATTTTATCTGAACCTGTTTATGAACTTGAGTTATTTGTTTACCTCAAGAGTAAA
>JAUWWP010000468.1 GCA_030616835.1 Deltaproteobacteria bacterium
ACGCACTCGGGGGGCAGGGAGACTATCTCCTGATGAACGAACACGCCGCATTCATTATCCAGGGAACTGACCATGTAAACACCTACTACTACTATGGGGGTACTCCTGTAGATGCTGTTGCCCTCGAAGGATGTTCCCAGGCGAGTCCTGAGAGATTTGAGGAGATGGGCTTTGCACTCGGATTATTTGATATAAGTAATCCTCTCGATACTACGCTTAGGGCCTTCCGGGGAGACTCGGTCAAGGTGATAAACGACGGCTCGAACGGACAAGCGGCCGTAGTGAGGGTTTACGGCGCCGACGACTTCTTCTGGCTGATAGAGATGGAATTAATCGGAATGTTATATACAGAATATGGTCTTCCAAAGCCACTTAGTGGCTCTTTGGGGCTTGATATCTATGTTGATTACATACTCCCTCCTGATTCCAGTGCTTTGCAGATTGAGTTTAATATTCACAACACTTCAGATGACACAAAGGAAGTATTGAGTGGTGTGGCATTGTTTTTCGGCGATACCTCTATATATCCAATCCCATTAAAACATTATTATCAACAGCACCAAACTGCTGAGGGCGTGCTGGGGCTCCTGCTGGAAAACGTACCGGTCGGGGTACCATGGATGGTTGCCAGCCGTGGTGACGGCGCATGGTCATTTGCCATGAAAGATGCCAACCTGGGCGTGGCGCACATCAGCGGCGTAACCGCAGCGCTTGACGCTGACCAGATATTAGAGGGTAGTATGCCTCTGTCGCCAAACGGAGAAGAGGGGGATACAATCACCCCTACCTATTTTTTTGGTGTCGGTGGAGGAGATCACAATACCGCCCTGACGCCACTTCACGAAGCCAACCCCAATCCGGCAGGTTTAACTTATGAACTCGCTGATCTGGAGGGGACAGCCTATGATCTTCTCACCGGCGGTCCCTTGCCCAATGTCCAACTCGAGGTCCAGGTCAAGAACCTGGATGGTGATTGGGTCTTCCTGACTGGCTTTATCAGCGATGAAGATGGCAGTTACGGTGGGTTGATTCCCGACCTCGGAGTGGAATGCCAATTAACTGCTTACCTTGAAGGCCGCCCTTCTCCTCCTCCTGTGTATTTCTCCCCCTCTGAGACTTCCAACATTGATGCAGCTTTTATGCCGGGTGGCCTGTTACTGTATGATGTGCGCGATTCAACGGGCAAAAACATCCCGGCAAAGATATCGGTATGGGAGCGGCGAGCAGATGATAGCTATGGCAGTTTTATTCGCAGGGTTTACAGCACCACCGGGTACGGAAATGTGGAATTGGTTCCAGGCGATTACTGGGTTAGTGTAACGCGCGGTTATGAATATACCACTTACGATGGGCCGATTACGATCTATCCGAACTCCGTAGACCTTTTGGAGGAAAGTCTCGAGAGAGTCGTTGACACCACAGGCTTTTTATCGGTGGACACCCATATGCATGCGGGTCCCAGCGCCGACAACTATATATCCATAGCATCCAGGATTGCCAGCGTGGCCAGCGAGGGTCTCGAGGTCGCCGTCAGCACCGATCACGAATATGTTGGCAGTTGGCAATTTGCCGTTGACGAGGCCGGCCTGTGGGAGTGGATAGCCACCGTGGTAGGACAGGAAGTTACGGCCCCGCTGCCCGGACATACGAACATATTCGGAGGGCTGGAGCCAAGATACGACATCAACGCCCGGGGCGCTCCCGTGAAATGGTGGGAGCCGGATCCGTTCGTCGGTTACTCCATGGATGTCGCCCAGATATTTGAGGCCGAGCGGGCACGCGGCGCCCAGGTTATTCAAATCAATCATCCCCGAAGCACCGGCGCCGCATATTACGCCGATTATAATCCTGTGACTGCCCTCCCATTATCTGATCCGTCCGAAATCGGCCTGCCGAAGGACGCTGAAATGTGGAGCTGGAATTTCGACGCCTATGAGTTAATGAACGGCATGGATGATGTATTTTACAAACCCGGCGAAGCCAAGACGGGCACCTTCAATGATTGGATGAGCTTCTTAAACTTCGGCCATCGCGTCACCGCAGTCGGAGCCAGCGATGTGCATAATTACGGTCATCCGGGATACCCGCGAAACTACTTCGTATCCCCGACGGACAACCCCACCGAGTTCGCCGAGGAAGACCTGGTGAACGCCATGCTCGAAGGACGGGTGCTCGTAAGCACCGGCGCCTTCGCCCGGGTCGCTATCGTCAATGATGGGGGAGCAATATTGGCCGGGATGGGCGATACCTATGGCTTACCGGGGGGAGGCCCGGTTAGCCTGTGGGTGCACATCGAGGCTATCCCCGAAGTTGATGTAACCGATTTCATGGTGTTCGTTAACTGTGACCTAACTGCTGGTCCGACGACAACGACAAATCCCGATAGTGTAGTTAAATATGATGGGATCATATCGGTCCCGGTACCAACGGATACCGACGCTCATATAGTGGTGCTTGGATTTGGTCAGGGTTCCTTGCCTCGGGGGTTCCGCAACGCCTCCAACGAAGTTCCAAGGTTCGTTACCAACGCCAT
>JAUWWP010000294.1 GCA_030616835.1 Deltaproteobacteria bacterium
GCACCAGGATTGCCTATCGGGCGGATCAAGACGTAGGTAATGTCTTTGAGCTCTATACGGTGGACCCGTATGGTCAGGAGCTTGAAAAGATCTATGTCCCCTTGAATCCTGCTACCAGTGATATTTTTAGTTTTGAGTGGGTGCCCAGTCTTGTGGCAGACATCCCGTAAAAAGTAGCCAAAACTTAAGGGGCTGTCCATCCGGACAGCCCCTTTTTTTTCCGAGGAAAAGGGGTCAGATCGATACATTAAACATAATGGTTGAAGTTTATTATTGTCTTTGTTATTATCGGGAATATGTCAAGGCCATGGAGGATACAATTTCCCGGCGCCATCTATCATGTTGCCTCACGCGGCAATAACCATCAGGTTATTTTCCTTGATTCCAGTGACAAGCGGACATTTCTTGATCTTATCGGACTTGCCGCCACTCGCTTTAACCTCCACATCTTTACCTTTTGCCTGATGGACAATCACTACCACCTTTTCCTCCGAACGCCAGATGCAAACCTCTCCGCCGCCATGCACTGGCTCAACGTTACCTACACTAACCGCTTCCATCGCCGACACGGCCGCTCCGGCCACCTTTTGCAGGGCCGTTATAAGTCAGTCCTGGTTACGGATGAGGACCATTGGTTCAAACTGAGCATGTATATCCATTTGAATCCCGTTCGTGCCCGCATGGTGGAGGACCCTGCGGCTTATGAATGGTCGAGTTTCCGTGACTGCACGCGGTCAAAGTCACGCTATGACTGGCTCTGTCCGCAGGAAGTCTTGTCCAGTTACGGTACTACTGAAGCCGACCAGCGACGCCGCTACCGCAAGGATTGCGTTATACTTGGGGGGATGCCCTCGTCTTTTTGGGAGGAGATCCGGTCATCAGTTGTTCTGGGTCCGCGCGAACTGTTGGACGAATTGAAAAGGAAGTACCGTCCCGTGGGTAATTCCCGTGAAGTGAGGGATTTCATAACGGCTTGCCGGCCCGAAATTGATTTTAAGGCAGAACTCTTAAGGATTGCCAAAGCCTTTTCGGTGAGTACCGATGATCTTATGAAGCGCCGCCGCAACTTCCCGGCAAGGCAGGCTGTTTATTATCATCTAATTGAAAACTGTGGTCTTTGCGTAGCACGAGTGGGAGAGTTAATGGGAGTAAGTGCGATGGCGGTATCACTTGGTATCAGGCGCTTCAAGGAGAAACTGGAGGAAGACAGCTCTCTCAAGGAAAGGGTTCGTTATGTTTAAAGTAACGATCTGACCCCTATTACCTCTATTACCTCCATTATTTTTCTCCTTCTTCCTTCTTGGGACAGGCTTCAAACTTAAGAATCCAGGTGGGTATAGGCTCCCTTCTTTGGGCATAGTCTCTCTTTAAACGATGAATTCTTTTTTCGAAAAGGTTGCGGAGTTTGCTTTTCCTTTGACTAGTTATTGTTTGAAATTTTTTTTCATCGGGATTTTTCTTTGCGAGAACTTTATACTTCTTTATTAAACGGAGGGCATCTTTGATCTCCCTTAATTCGGGCTTATTTAAAGAGCTTAATGGATAGTTTAGATACTCCTTTGCCTTGTCGTATTGGGCCTTTGCGACATTGTAGGCAGCAATAATGTTGTCAGGCTCTTTTTTGGCAATCTCCTCCCAGCTTATTTCCCGCTCCTCGTCCTCACCTCTTTCCGGAAAAAAAGTTTTATTCTCAATCTCTTCTATTATCCTCTTCTCCTGCTCTCCTTTCTCATTATCCTCTCTTTTTAAATAGATAACCATCAGGCTCTTATGTGCCTCAAGATGGTCCGGCTTCAATTCCACTGCCTTTTTTAGCTCCGACTCCGAGCGGTCAAGTTCACCGGAAATCGAGGAAAGAAGCCCAAGTTTACAGTGGGCGTCCGGATCGTCCGGGGTAAGTTGCAAGACAATCTCAAATTCATTTGCTGCCTCTTTCTCCATTCCCCCATCAAAGTAAAGGTTTCCCAATGTGGAATGGACATTCGCCATCTTCGGATCCAACTTGAGTGCCTTCTTATACTCCTCAATGGCCTTTTTATCTTTGCCTTTTCTATGGTAAGAATAGCCTATTTTAAGATGGGCGGTGATCAGGTTCTGTTTCGCCATGATATTTGCCGGGTTAGCCTTAAGCTGCTTCTCGAACTTCTTTGCCGCCTCCAGGTCTTTCCGAAGCTCAGGGTCTTTCTTCAATTTATCGCAGTGCTGGAGAGAGACTAAAGTAAAGAAAAAACTAATAATCACAATGACTTTCGCTCCGATCTTCATCTTATTCCTCCTAATACCTGATTAAAAATGTTAAACCTAAATAAAACTATCAAGTCCAAATAATATTGTCAAGGAAAAACATTAGGTCTTTGAGGCTGTTGAAAAACTGCGAGAAATATTATTAAATGTCGTTCTGACCCTGAATGAAGTGAAGGGGAAGAATCTGATATAATTAACTTTAAGAGACTCTTCACTTCGTTCAGAGTGACAAATGAAGAGTTTTTCAACAATCCCGCTATCCCCGTTTTTTAGGTACATGAAGGATTTTTGGGGAAACTCCACATGCAACTAATACTTGACGAATAAAATGGTCGGTGATATAGTCCGAATGAATTTTTAATCAGGCCGGGTCAAAATGGAAAGGCTTTTTATTACAAATTTCGATCTCTATTCCTGTGCAGGTATTATTCTGGCATTATTCTCGTTTCTATTCATCTCCATTACCTACGCCCGGAAGAAGATCCCCACTTTTGACGACTTTGTAGGGGAGCAGATTAATAAAAACGGCTTTCGTCTCTCCGATAATCAGAAGAGGTGGCTGGTGATTATCCTGGGGCTTCTTGCCCTTGCCGCTTATACCTACTGCACGCTATGCCCCAAGCCGATGTATGAGAAGGCTCAGCATAAAGCCAACCTCTTCCATGCCTTTTCCAGCTTTTCTTTACGAACCTTTCCTTACTTTATCTACGGGTGTCTGTTTTACGGGATTATCCAGAGATACTTCGGCTCCGGGAGACTCCGACTCCCCCAGAGCATGCTGGGGGGTGGGTTATTGGCCGCGGTGATTCCTATGTGTTCCTGCGCTGCGGTTCCCTTTTCTTACAGCATGATGGCTTCCGAAAAGATAAGGCTCCGGGTAGTTATCGCCTTTATGATGGTGGTCTCGGTCTTGAATCCCTTTGTGCTCGTATTTGCCCACGGTATCCTGGGTTTAGAATATATTTTGTGGAGGATAATCTCCATCTTCGCCATTGCCCTTGTTTCGGCGTTAATCATTGAGAGACTCGCCGGGGAGAGAAAGATGGAGAAAGGAAAGCTGGTTTGCTATACCTGCAAGGGTTGTTCCCCCCCGGTCAGGGAAAAGGCCCATAGTTCCTCTATTCTCCTGGCCAGCTATAACCTGCTAATTTTCCTTCTTTACTACATGCTCATCGGCATTGCTATCGGGGCAATATTTTTTACCTTCCTTCCCCCGGCGGTTGTGGGGAGATATCTGTCCTCCAACTTCCTGGGACTCCTGATTGCCACCACCATCGCTCTTCCTGTCCTCATTTGTTCAGGGGAGGATATCTTGATTCTCTCTCCCCTTATGGAGATGGGGCTTCCTTTAGGGCACGCCATTGCCTTCACTATTACCGGAAATGCCATTTGCATCTCGGCTATCGCGATTCTTATCCCTCTCTTTGGCAGGAGGGCAACTGTCTCTATCGTAGCCGCCTTCTGGCTTGGGTCATTTATTGCGGGATTCCTGATAAATCTCTCATTACCCTACATTCACCAGCTTATCACTACCTTCGGCTTAGCCTGAGAGGCAGTGCTAAAAGGAAAAAGGCCGGTAGAAAAAAACATTAAAAAACGAATTTTTTTCTTGACATTACGATATGAGTGTTTTATAAAGGCAAATGTTAACATTTTCCCGAGATCTTCTCGAGATAAAGGGTAAAATTTAGGTAACCAAAAAAAAGGAGGACTAAAATGAAAAGAGGCACTCTTATGGCAATGGTAGTAGCGGTGGCAGCTTTCTCGGTGTTATTCTTCGGGATCGGGAAGGGAAGTGCAATAGCGGGGCCGTTTATGGTGATTAGCATAGATGGAGATAA
>JAUWWP010000094.1 GCA_030616835.1 Deltaproteobacteria bacterium
CGCAAGGAAAGCCCGGGCTTTCTGGTTAACCGGATCTTTAACGCGGTCTACCTCGAAGCCTTCCGCTGCCTGGAGGAAGGGGTTGGGAGCGCGGAGGATATTGATACCGGCATGCGCCTGGGATATGGCTGGGCCGCCGGACCTTTTGAGGTGGCAGACAACGCCGGGCTCGATGTGATTGCCGCGGTCTTTGCTGTATTCGGGGCTGAGCCGCCGAAGGTTATCCGGGAAAAGATTGAAGCCGGGCATCTGGGCCGCAAGACCGGTCAGGGATTTTATCGCTACGACGGCCCGGGCGGGAAAAAAATCAATGCCAAAATGGATTAACAGAATGAGAAATTAGGGTTAACCCCTAAGTGGACAGGCGGGGCTTTCCAGCCCCGCCTATCCAGTATAGAAGGGAACTTTGAAGAAAATTTTGAGGAAATTCCAAGATAACCTTTTTGTAATTTTACCCAATATATTGTATACTACCTTAAATATTAAAATTGAAATTATAGCGAGGTGAGAATATGGAGGTGGAAAATAGGGAACGTTGGTTACTTGTTACATTGTGTAGTGATGGGGGCACTATAGTCAATTATGTCAACCAATAAGAAGGGGAGGAGATAATGAGAAAATGGATGGAAAGCGTCCTGGGGTTAGTTCTTCTCATCTGGGTGAGTGCCCCGGCCTTAGCAGTGGAGGGGGATCTTACCATCAGCGATCGGGAGATTATTGAGCGGCTAACTCGATTGGAGGAGGGTCAGAAGGCGTTACGGGAGCAGATGATAGCAGGTCAGAAGGCGTTACGGGAGCAGATGGTGGCAGGCCAGAATGGCCTTCAGTCTCAGATCAATAGCCTTCAGAATCTCATGGCAGGAGGATTTGGGGTGATCTTTGTCGGGATTTTTGGCCTATTTGGTTTTGTTATCTGGGATCGCCGGACAGCCCTTTCCCCAGTGATAAGAAAAACCCGGGAACTGGAGGAGGACCGGGATATGACCTTAAAGGTTTTAAAAGAATATGCCCAAAAGGAGCCCCGGCTGGCGGAGGTGATGAAGTCCAAGGGGCTCATATAGGGGGATGTGGGTGTCCAATAGATAAATGGGGAAGGGTCGAGAAACCTGAGGGAATTAGGGTCAAACCCTAAGTTCTAAGTGGATGTCTTTGAGAATCTTCTCAGTAATTTTAGTTGTATATCACGGATTATTTCATCCATTGGATTATTTCCTTCAGTCTTATAGTGTAAAACCTATAACCGCTATAGATTATAATCTATATTTAGAAAAATCTCAAGAAAATTTCCCTGGAATTTCTCCGTTGACCCCTTTTCCTATCCATAGTATTCTTTTCTTAGGCTTTTATTTATCCCAAATAATGCGTAAATGTAGGGGTTCAATTTATTGAACCCGATAAATATTGGGCTTGATGGCCTACTTCGCCGTAGTCCCGATGTCCATCGGGACGAAGGCTGAAAATCAAGCCCCTACACTAAATAGGTACAAGCCTGTCCTGAGCTTGTCGAAGGATAATTCGTTAATATACCAATCCTTCGACAAGCTCAGGACAGGTAATTCGGATATTTACGCATTATTTCCATCTTCCATGAGTTCCTCCTTTGTTTATGAGTTTTTTTGATGGTATTATATACCATCGGGAGGAACCCTTTTCCACTTCTTTTCTTCTCTTACTCCTTGATTTTATTTAAATTTTTGAAATTAATGAGGAAATTTTCGGGGAAGTTCAGATAAAAAAAGCAGATATAAAGGCTTGACAAATTCATCATAATTAAATAGGATTAAATTAATCAAAAATGAAAGAAGGGAGGGCTTGCTTTTTAACATTATTTTCAGAGAGGTATTCTTGTGAAAAGAAGAGGTTTTCTTGTTGCCGCATTATTTATTTTGATAAATTTGCTACTTTTTGAATGTGGGGACAGAGATATAACCAAGGAAATATATATAAGTTATGAAATTGTAGATTCTGACGGAGATGGGATAGAAGACAATATGGACAACTGTCCTACGATGGCTAATCCTGAGCAGGCTAATATGGACGGTGACGATTTAGGCGATGCATGCGACGACGATGCTGATGGAGATGGATATCTTGGAAATATTAATGACTGCAATGACTTGGGTGCCTTAATACAGCCCGGAATCCCTGAATTGTGTGATGACAGGGATAACGATTGTGATCCATACACAGCGGTCGATGACGGATGCGATGATGATAATGATGGCTGGTGTGATGACAGTATGATAACAATCGGCAAACCTTCTATTTGTCTTAATGGAGGGGGTGATTGTAACGATGATGATCCTTTTATTTATCCCGGGGTATTCGAATATTGTTTTGATTCGAGTGATACCGACTGCGATGGCGATGACACTGACGCCGAGCCCGACTGCTATAAATTCCTAATCCCGGATACAGGTATTAGTGATTGCTATGACAATAACGGCCTGATTAACTGTCCTTCATCTGGTGAGGCATTCAACGGCCAGGATGCCCAATATTTGATTAACCCGATGAATTTTACCGACAATATTGATGGGACGGTTACCGATAATGTTACTGGCCTGATGTGGCAACAGCAGGATGATGATATAGAGAGAACTTGGACCGATGCCATTAATTATTGTGATAATCTCACTCTTGCGGGTTATAACGACTGGCGGCTACCTGACGAATACCAACTCCAGAGCATCGTCGATTACGGGACTTATAATCCAGCTATAAATACCAATTGCTTTCCGAATACAAATCCTACATTTTACTGGTCGTCTTCTGTATACGCTCAATCTTCTCTTTTTGCATGGGGCGTCTATTTCAACTCTGGCGTCGTCGACTGCTACCACTTTAGGACCGACCTCTGCTTTGTGCGCTGTGTCCGCGGAAATTTTCGCAAGCAGTATTTCATAGACAATGGCGATGGGACGGTAACTGACATAATAACAGGTCTTATATGGCAGGAAGAGGGTAAGAACAGCTGTACATGGCAGGGGGCTCTTGCCTATTGCAAAAGCTTGACCTTGGCGGGTTATAACGACTGGCGACTGCCGAATATCAAAGAGCTCCGCAGCATTGTAGATAATACAGAATACGACCCGGCTATAAATAGGACCTATTTCCCAAACACCAGCTACTTTAACTACTGGTCGGCGTCTACCAATCCCGGTCACCCAAATTACGCATGGATCGTCCATTTTGAGTATGGGCCCGTCTTCGTCAACGGTAAAACCAATAACAGCCATGTGCGCTGTGTTCGGTTGCAGCCAAATTGGGAATGGGTTTTCCCGTCGCCTGTTATTCCTGTACCACCTGATCCTGGTGATACGCCAATATATTATAATGGAGAAGAAATTCCAGAGCTATAATGTCCGATAAATAAATTCTACTAATTGAAAGCGGGGCAAAAACCCCGCTTTTTATTTTTTCTCTAAAATGTATATCTTCGGAAATCTTCGTGGTAAAATAATGCTAAGATTATCTTTAGGATCTTATCAGGAATTGGTAGCTAAACACATTATCATTTCTGCAATCACGGTTCTCTCCTTTGCCCAAGGTTGCGTAAAAGATATTGATACCCAGCCCCCGATAATCTCGATTGAGTCACCGGCAGAGGGAAGCTATATTACCAGCTCGGTTGAGGTAAGGGGATCGGTTAGCGATCAAGGCTCAGGGATAGCTTCGGTTATAGTTAATGGAGTGACGGCAGCGGTAAGACCAGGATTCTTCAGGGCTATCCTTACCTCTCTTCTACCGGGACCCTTGATTCTCAAGGCTACTGCCATTGATAATGTCGGCTTTTCGGCCACCCACTCGATTCTGGTAAAGGTTGAGATTACCCTACCCCTGATTTCCATTCCCTTACCCCAGAATGACTCTTACCTGCTGAATAGCACCCCTTCGGTCTCTATTTTCTATAGTGACACAGAGTCAGGTTTGGATTTAGAGTCTCTGGAGATTAGCATCAATGGCGCGGATATGACCTATCTATTTAATCTATCCGAGAGCTCGGCTACCTGCCGGATCCCTACCGGCAATTCTCTTCCCGAAGGAGAAAATACGATCCGGGCAGCAGTTAAAGATCTCGCCGGAAACTCCGTTGCCGCAACCTCAACCTTTACCGTCTTCACCGAGGGTGTGGGAGATTATCCCTGGCCCTTTGCCCCATTTGACCAGTCCCAAACCCTGGGCCATCTTATTCACCAGTATCAGAATTATGGAGGAGCCCCCTATTTTCACCACGGGATAGACATTATGGTGGATGCGGGCACCGATGTCTTCAGCATAACCTCCGGATATGTCGTGAATATCGAAAACTACCGACCCGGAATCTATTACTGGGAGGTAGCGATTGAGGATCTGGATGGCTTCCTCTGGCAGTACCATCATATTGAGGAAAGCAGTATCCCCCAGGCAATCCAGGATGCCTATGCCAGTGGCGATCTAATTGACCCCGGGACCAAGCTGGGCCAGGTGATCGCCTGGCCAATGAATGCCTACGGGATGCCCTTCAATCATATTCACCTCAATGTTCTTGACCCCAATATGAATTACCTCAATCCCCTTGATTTCCTGAGCGAACCTGATGATACCACCACCCCCGAGATCCTGGAGGTCTATTTTTGCCCAAATGGCGGGAAAACCGCTCTTAGCCAGGCAGGGGATCCGGAGATAATACTCAGCGGAGATATTGATATTATTGTTAAGGCAGAAGACCTGATTGAGCCTGCCCCTTACCAGTTGACAATCTATGAGATTGCTTATTCAATTAATGAATTAAGTGGCACCGGCACCCATAATATACCTGAAACCGTCCTTTACACCTTTGATCGGATTCCCGGGGGCGGAGATTGGTTCCAGGACATCTATACCGTTTTTAAGGAATCTCTGGTAGTAAACGGCACCACTCTGAGAACGAGAGGGAATTATAATAACCACGACTTTTACTACATAGTAACCAATACTTTTCAGGGGGAATTATCTGAAGAAAATGGCCTCTGGGATACTGATGGGCTTGATCCTTCGGGCAGTCCTCGGTTTCTATATGGAACCTATGAAGTAATTATCACCGTCAGGGATCACCGCGGCAATAGCTCCTCAAGAGGTGTTATCGTGGAGGTTGATAATAATCTAACTCTTGCAGCAAACTGAGAAATAAATTAGGTAAGGATAGAAACAGCTATTTCAAGGAGTAAGATCATGCAGATAAAGATTAAGTCAATCCAATCGGCTCTAATTGCCGCCATAATTTTATTTCTTCTCCCGGGGAAGAGCGTGGCTTCTAATCCGGAAGACCTGAAAAGCGAGAAAGAGAGCCAAATTGAGGATCTTATTCGGGAAGAAGAGCAAAAGGAGAAACAACTTAAGGAGTTGGAAAAAAGACTGGGCGATCCTGATAAGACGGTTCGCTTAAAGGCAATTGAGGAGCTTTCCCAGACTGACGGTGAAAAGGTCAAGGATCTCTGGCAGATAGTTCTTAACGACCAGGACAAGGAGGTCAAAAAGAAGGCCTGGAAGCAATATGATAAGCTGCGAGCAGACTTGGAGAGAAAGGCCCTGCATCAGGTCATACTAATCCATATTCCCGGAGAGGTTGCCAAGGATGTCTTTGCAAGGGTGAAGCTTGATTTCACTTCGTGGGAGATCAGGGATTCCTTTGTTATCGGACAAGGATCCGCCTATGCCATTAGGATGCTTAAGAAGCTTGGGTATGATGTTGATATATTGTATAGCTCCATAAGTGAATGGCAGGAGGCCCGAAAAAGCTACGAAATCTCGCAGAGAGAAGGAAAACCTTCTGAATTAAAGCCTCCCCCGGAGGGCCCTCCAGAACCAGAGTATCTTTACCGAATCTTGATATTCGATCTTACCAGGACCAAAGAGCCTGCTGAGGGATATACCCAGTGGTTGGATCGAGAGAGTATAAGGATGAAAAACGATCAATATTTAGCCCTGGAAGCTCTCCACCCGAAGGACAGTTTTTCTGAGCTTATTGAGGATTTCAAGCAGCGGGGATTCTACATCGTGGAGATATTTGATGGCACGGAGGACTTTCAGAGGAATCGGGAAAGGTATTTTCCGGAATAAATAATGCTATCTCATGAAATTAGATGAAAGCAATTAAAACATTCATCATAACAATTTCTATCTTTTTTCTAACTACCAGTCCTGCCTTGGCCTGGGTCGAGGGTGCCTACCATTCTTATACTGAAACCCGAGATGAACTCGACAATCTTGAGGCTACCTACCCGGATCTCGCCCAGGGCTCCTCCTTGGGATTGACCTTTGAGGGCCGGGAGGTATGGGTGCTCAAGATCAGCAAGGATGTCTCGGTAGATACCGATCTAAAGCCCGATATCCTGGTCAGCGGCTGTCATCATGCCCGGGAATGGATCACGGTGGAGGTTCCTCTCTACATTGCCAATCATCTTCTTTCTCAATACTCCACTGATGATGAGATCAAATTTCTGGTGGACAAGGCCGAGATCTGGGTGGTTCCGATCGTAAGCCCTGATGGGCTCTACTACAGTCAGGATGTAGCCGGTGATACTCACCGGATGTGGAGGAAGAACCGGCGGAAACATATTATCGACAGCACTGAGTATATTGGCATCGATCTTAATCGAAACTATGATTTTAAGTGGAGACTTCCCGGGGACGATCCTTATCCTAATACCGGTGATGATATCGGGGCGAGTGATAACCCCTTATCCGATACTTATCGAGGGCCCTCTACCGCATCAGAAAGCGAGGTGCAGGCAATCCAGAATCTTCTTGTTCATCCGGATTACAACTTTGAAATGATTATTGACTATCACAGCTACGGCCAATGGCTGCTTTATTCCTGGGCATATACCTCTGTTCCGACTCCGGACAACTCCACCTTTATTGCCTTAAGTACGGAAATGGCCCAAAGGATAAAGGCTGTGCATAATAAGACCTACACTCCCATGCAGGCTTATGAATTATATGATCAACCAATCACTGGCATCACTATTGGTTACACTTATGGCGCCCGGAGTATGATCGGGTTTACCACCGAGTTAAGGCCTGCCGGATACCCCTATTTTAAGCTTCCCGAGGATCAGATAGAGCCAACTAACGAGGAGAACCTTCCGGCTGCCCTGTATTTGATTGACTGGACCTTAGGCCCGGCCTTCCTCAAGCGCATTGAAGTAACCCAGGATCAGAATGGGGATGGGACCTTCGATGATCTTATCTATCAAGCAGAATGGGAAGATCTTACGGAAGGTGAAACTACCAGAACCCTGGCAGTAACAGAGCAAAATCGGGCAATGTCCGGGGAGACCAGATTCAGACTTATCTTTTCCGAGCCGATGAGAATAGAAGATGGGGGCAGCCCCTTAGAGCCGGTGGTTACCATGGGAAAGACTTCCCCCTATAACACCCATTCAATATCCTCCTCTACCTCGTTTGGCGGCTGGGCCAAGACAGATTATCAGAATGATACCTGGGAAGGATGGGTGATCCTCCCGGAGGAGGGAAGTATCGATGGCACCTATACAATTAGCGTAACTGCTCAGGATCTAATCGAAAATGAATTAGACGGTAACCCCGTAACCCTAACTTTTTATGAAGTAGGGGCTGATCACTGGAGCAACTACGAGGATGAGACCGGGGCGGACAGCCACCTGGGTGGTAAAGACCAGATACATACCAACATAATAATCTATTTTGATTATGATAATGACGGCATGTCCGATGCCTGGGAGACAAGGAATGGACTTGACCCGAATACTGACGATGCCTCGGAAGACCCGGATAATGACGGGAGAGATAACCTTACCGAATACTTAGAGGGAACCAATCCCCAGGTCTGGGATAACCCGATTATGGGTGCCTGCGTTAACAGCTCGACCTTTATCGTCTGGGGCTCAGCCGGTGACTCCCATGGGATAGTCCAGGTGCAGGTAAGCTTAGATGAAGGGAGCCCAATTATTGCCGATGGAACTACCAATTGGTCAGTAACCCTGAATGGAGTCACCGATGGCCCTCATACCCTGACTGTCACGGCAATTGACGGCTGCGGCGGGGGAAATACCGGAGTCACCAGTCCGACCGGATTCCAGGTAGACACCCAGCCTCCTGCTGTTTCCA
>JAUWWP010000317.1 GCA_030616835.1 Deltaproteobacteria bacterium
ACTGGAGGAGAAAAAGGCGAAATTTGAGGAGGACTTTCCTCAGTGCATGTCTTGCTCCGACTGTGTAGCCATTTGCGAAAATAACGCCATCAGGCTAACGGTGCCCTATAATTTCAGATATTTTTACAAAACCCTGCACCGAGGGGACCTTGTCAAACCAAGAAAATTCTGAAGAAGAAACCCGTTAGCCTCATTTTTAAGAGCTTGATAGCCATTCAAAAATCAAATTTCAAATCGTCTATAATATTTACAATCTCTTCTGTCCTCTCAACCACCAATTGGGCTTCATCCAGTGAGTTTTTAGCCGCCTCCTCATCGAAGATATCCCAGGGCAGGGTATAGGTTTTCTCATCCCCATAATCGCTTAGGATGTGTTCTTCAAATCCATGCCTCCCGATAATAGGGATTATCTCCTCTATCTTTAACCTTACTTCATTGGGTAGCTCCTGTTCTTTTAAAATCTCCCTTAATCCCTCAGATGGACTATGAGTCTTTCCTAAAGGGAAATAATAAACTATAATCGCCTTAGCTGAGTTCTCAATGGAAAGCTGACAGTTATCTACACAGGATCTATACTGCTGATACTTGAGGTTGTCTTGGGCTTCTCCTAAAAATCCTTTGGCCAGATTTAACCGATATTGGCTATCGAGCTTAAAGTTCACGATACCCTTCCCAGGTTATTTCCCACCCCCTCTTGGGGGGAACCTCCCACTTCCAGATAAAGCCGTCACCGATTTTCTTTCTTCTTAATCCCGCCCCCTTGATGATCTCCTTAATTCTGGCAAGACTCCTGGCCAGGAATCCATCTTTGTCATAGATTATTTTGGCATCCAGGCCCAGATCAAGATATAAAGAAGGAAAGGCTTGCAAAAATTCCCTTTCGGTCTTAGAAATTATCGAGAATCTCTCCTTTACAAGTTCAGAGATAATTCCATTCAACATCCTGACTCGCTGATAGAGATTTGTAGGGAGCTCATTAATTATACAAAATATATCCAGATCACTTCCCGGAGCCTTTTCTTCTCTGGCCTGTGAGCCAAAGATGGCTATCGCTACTAAATTACTGCCAAATATTTTCTTGAAGCCCTCAACCAGCCTTTTAATTTCCTCTTCTTCCATCAAATTCCCCATTTTCTCCAATTTTATCAATGATATTAAATCATTATTTTGCTAATGTCAATTTATAGGTTTTTACTGGATTCCCCCGAAAATTTCCTCAGTGTTAGAAATTCACCCCGTAAGAGGCCGAAGGTCTTCAGGGTACACACGGGACTTTCTAATGGGGGTAAGATTTGATCCACTTTCTTCCTGCCTGGTGGAGTGGTCAAAGCGTTAAGATGTGGGGAGAACTAAGGAGAATAAATTAAGGTAGTAAAGCAGAGGAGCATTTCTCGATTAATTAAGATAGGATAGTAAGCCGCGTATCCTATTCTTCCAACGATGACACAAAGAGTGAAGGGTAAGAGGCCATAGAACGAGCATCCCCCGCCTCAGGCGGACCTGTCTGTCCCAGGCGGATTACCAATAATAGCCGAGGCGAAGTTCCAACAGGAGGCCAGAAAAACCTATTTCGTCTGACATCTTTCGCCCATTCTCGGATTCAATCGGAAGAGCTGGTAGCCCAATATATCCTACCGTCAATGTGGTGACAGAATTCCCGGAGGAGTAATAAGAAAGATTTACTGCCTCGTGATGACCAGAACCTTTAGCAGATATGCGATCAGTTAAATCTTTATTATCAACTTCGGTAAACTCAAAAGCGGTAGAACAGTAATCATAACCTACCTCGAAAGAAATTTCCGACTTCTCGAAAAATGGAAGGGCATAAACTATGCCACTACTTATCATATAACTTTCTTTCGGCATCTTATCTACCTCAATCTCTACCTCTTTTCCGTCCGGAGAAAGAGCCTTCAAATCACCAACATTACCAAGAACCGAGTAAAAACCGTCGGCGAAAAACCACAGGCCATTGAAAATCCGAGGTTGAAACCTCATCCCGACGGCAAGAATACTTCCATCTCCCCGAGCAAATCTTGGCGCCAGGGAGATTCCAAACCCCCTTTCCTCCTTAGGTATCCTCTCTTCACTTACTTGCGTTTCAACCTCTGGCTCAAACTTCTCCGTTTCCTCAAGGCGATAGCTAACACTATAGCTTTCACCCTCCGCCACCTCGAATTCCTCGGTATAGGGCTCATATCCGTGCCTGGTTACCTCAATATCATGAGCCCCCGGGGCTATCTTGACCTCCTGCGGAGATGAGCCCAGAACACTACCGTCCAGGAATATCTGGGCATCCATCGGCTCCCCGCTTACCTTCAAGACCCCCAGTTCTTTCAATGTCGCCTCTACATAAACCTCTTCAGTCCCAACCTTTACTGTCGTCTCGTAGGGAAGGTAACCCCATTTCTTAAAGCTCAGCTTATGCTTGCCGGGCTCAATATTCTTTAAAATGGTCGGGGCTGTGCCCACCGGCTCCCCATCCAGAGATACCTGGGTCCCCTCAGGCCGAGATGATATATTTATACTGCCCCGGGTTGCCGCTGGGGTAGGAGCCTCGGGGGTTACCCCGGTAATCTTCCCCACTATCCTTCCGATGGCATCAAACAGTTGTTCAATCTCGCCCCGGCATCGATCATCGGCAATGCTCTCCACCTCCCCGGTCTCCACATTGGTAATCGTGACGGAAATATAAAAAGTATCTCCCAACTTGGCGATATTTCCGGTAACCATCCTTTCCACTCCCAGTAGCCTTCCTGCCTCAACTGCACACTCTGAGCTGGTGCAGCCAATAAGCTGAAATCCCTGCTCCTTTAGAATTACATCCATATTCTTTCTGTCAAGCACTTTGAATTTCTTGGTATTGAAAAGTTCCTTTCGCAGGCTGTCGGAGAGGGGAACTATTGCTGAGGTAGGAACTCCCTCCTTAACCTCCAGGTCAATCACCCCAATATAGGGCAATTCCTCTTTTTCTTCCTTTTTCACTTTTTCCTCTTTTTCCTTACCGTAGGCTATGCCTAAAGGATATGAATTATAACTGAGAAATAGGGCAATCATTAACCAAACAATCTTCTGTCGAGTAGGCATCTTCAACAACCTCCTTAATTCGAGCGATTTCAATCCCCCCTAACCCCCCCGATGGACATCGGGGGGGTTAGGGGGAATTTTCATATTTTCTCTCCTTTAACTTGTCCTGAGCGTAGTCGAAATATAAATATTGGATAATTCCTAATTATTTTAATGTATAACCCTACCAAATCCTCTTTTAAATGTCAAAAAAATAAGAAAATTGGAAATCCCCGAAAATTCCTCATCGTAGGGGCAATTCATGAATTGCCCTTACTTCGTATAATTCGTGTAACATGTCCTGAGCTTGTCGAAGGGTTCGTGGTTCAAATCTCAATTCAATCCCTTCGACAAGCTCAGGACAGGCATTTGCGTTTTGCAATTTGCAATTTTCACTTTGCAATCTCTTTAGTGTCTACCCGTATCCTTTCGACAGGCTCCCTTCGACTTCGCTTCCTTCGACTTCGCTCAGGACAGGCAGGGCAGGCAGGACAGGTCGGGCCGACACAGAGGTCGGCCCCTACATTCATTAGCCGACTTTGGTCATTGGGCTTTGCTCATTAGATATATATTATATCTCCAATTGCCTTCGCCAGCATTTGGGAAAGTAAAGAAAGGTAATTAAGGTAGATGAAAGTCCCTACAAGAATTAATATCCCTCCGCAGATAACATTCACCAGCCCTAATGAGCTTTTAACCCTATCGAAATAATTAAGAAAGCTATTTAAAGCCAGTGAGGAGAGGAAAAACGGTAACCCCAGGCCCAGAG
>JAUWWP010000347.1 GCA_030616835.1 Deltaproteobacteria bacterium
CCAATGTGTGTGGGCCTTCAGGTATAGAGATGCTGGTAAAGGTATGGGTGCCGCCATAGACCGGGGCGGCGGCCGTGGTAAAACCGTCAATGAGCAGGCTCACCGTGCTTCCTTCATAGGCATTGGTGAGGACGGTTATATCGGTCTGGAAGCCGCTTTCGCTACTGAGATCATCTACCGCACAGAGGGTGTCGCCATCGGCCGGAGAGCTAATCCCAATATTCAGGGCAACAGAAATCTGGGGGAAGTCGGCCTGAAAGGTATAGAGGATATTGTCCCATACCGGGGGATTAGTCAGTAGTCGAGTGCGGGCCACCACCCTGATCGTACCGGCATTACCGAGGGTAAGATCGACCTGGGCAGCTCCCGTGCTGAGATCGAAAGGATCGCTGGAATTAACCCAGGTTAGCAGGGTAGTAGCTCCCGGAAGAATCCCTAAATAGGCCCCTCCCCCGGTATCCTCGGTTATCTCAAAGATGACCGGAATGCCATCATCTTCGACAAAGGGATCCAGATCAACGACAATAGCATTGTCTTCACAGTTGATCTGGGCCTCAGTCGAGGGGAATATGGTATTGCTGACCGTGGCGGTTAATATCAGGGTCTGGCCGGGGAGGCCGAGGGTGGGAGAGCCAGGATCGGGAAGGATCTCGATCGGCGTTCCGGTAGTCGGGCTGGACAGAGTGCAGGGAGAGGAATTGCAGCCGTAGTTCAGAAGACTTGATAAAACATCGGAGGCAGTAATTGCCCCATCGCCATCGGTATCAACCACTGGCTTGAACTCACATCCGGTCCCATCAAGGGACTGCTGAATGAAGAGGGCATCGGAAAGCGAAACCGCCTGGTCGCCACCGGGTAGAGGGTAGGGGTCATTCAGGTAGAGATCAGCACTGGCAATTCCCCCGAAGATAGCTACCGCCATCAGAGCAGGTAGCATTACTCGAACTCTCAGCTTGAATCGTCGAGTAGGCATCTTCAACAACCTCCTTAATTCGAGTAATTTCAATCCCCCCCTAACCCCCCCCGATGTCCATCGGGGGAGGAGGGGGCAAAAACTAATGTCACAGAGCACTAATTCCAAGCCTAATAAAAACTACGCAAGATAAAATGTCCCATGTCAAGGGCTGACCCCTTTCTTTCCTCTGGACTCGAACTAGGGACAGTATCCGCACTCCAGACACGCATCATCGCAGCAGTCCCCATACTCTATACACTCAAAATCACAGAAGCAGCCGTCAGGGGACATGCCATCGCAGTACCCAGCGCAGCCGACGAGGCCACCTCCCATAACGGTAAAGCACCCGTAGCAGATGCCGGTTTGTCCATCCGGGTTGGTTACATAGACATCAAGAACTGTCCATGGTGGAAACATGGAAGTGGGGCCGAATCCATCTATCCACCCACTATCCCACCACATCCCCCCGGATAACGGCTCAAACATCATAGATATGGGATCATAAAACCCGGTGTTAGGATGCATCTCTGCTCCCGGCTGAAAATTCCCACCGTAGATCGATATCCAAGCGCCAGCCGGGGCACTGGAGGGAGAAATAAAGGTAACTATCGGAGCACCACCGCCACAATCCTCGGGGCAGGTAATGTCATCCTCATAGGGACCGCAGTATCCATTGCCGCACCAATCACAATCCTCGGGGCAGGTAAACATATTCTCCCAGGGGTCGCAAAACGTATCCCCGCAATCCATATTAGAACAATCCTCAGGGCAGCCAAATTCGTCCTCTCCCGGGTCGCAATTCCCATCTCCACAAAATCCACTACCGCAACAATCCCCAGGGCAGGTAAGCACATTCTCCCAGGGCTCGCAAGTCCCATCCCAGCAATCTATACTATCACACTCCCCAGGACAGCTAATCTCATCCTCTCCAAGGTCGCAAACCCAGTTTCCACAAAATCCACTACAATCCCCGGGGCAGGTAAACACATTCTCATAAGGCTGGCAAATCGCATCCCCGCAATCTCCACTAAAACAATCAAAGCAGATAAACTCATTCTCCCAGGGCTGGCAATACGAATCTCCACAATCTATATTATTACAGTCCTCAAGACAGCTAAACTCATCCTCTCCAAGGTCGCAAACCCAGTTTCCACAAAATCCACTACAGTCATCAGGGCAGGTAAACACATTTTCACAAGGGTCACAAATCGTATCTCCACAAAGTCCACCACTCTCCCGGATGAGCAGATCATACCAGTAACCCGGCCCACCGCCGCCACCCGGGCAGCAAGAGGTTACCGCGATATAATATGTCCCGTCTGTTGTAAAGGTATAGGAGAGGTATGAATCGAGGCCATAGAATCCGGTATCAGGATCGAATGCATCGTCACTGTATATTAGCAAAGTCTCTGAAGAATCATAAAGCTCCAGCCAACTATCAAGGGGGGAACCTTCTTCTTCAGCGTCAATGTCGAATCCAATCGTCTGTCCGGCCGAGACGGTAAAGCAGAAGTAATCCCAATCCCCGGAGGGGTTGATCTCACCGGAGACCACCGAACCAACCCAGACCCAATTGCAACTGGACGGATCATCATTCGGCTCAATCTCCGGTAGCGGTGGTATTATATCCACCCTCCCACTCTTGATGTAAGTCGGGAATGTGGGCCAGGGATAACCAGGAGGAGTAGACCCCAGGGCATAGCAGTCACCACTGGAATTGCAGAAGTCAAGCAAGCTTACAGTAAGATCCGTAGAGGAACCCGCCGCTCCTACCCGAATCATGTTAATATTGGCGACATTGAAGAAACCAGTCGGATCGATTGGACTGACACCCTGGTCATAATAGAAGTGAACCTCACCAAAAAAATTATCACAGGTGAAAACAGTAGGATCACCAAACTGGGGAGCATAGAACGGACTCGCAGCATCACTGCCCACTACCGGAGTAGCAGCAGCACAATCCACATTTACCACAGCCGGATCATAATAGACCCGGATGTCATAACTATCAAAGGCGTCTCCAAACATGGAATCATAGTAAACATTTACCGGCACGGTAAAGGTATCCACTGCCTCATATACCGTAACATCCTCCACTCCGATCTCACCGAGCTGGATGGTGACAGTAACCGAATCCGGTGCGGTCGGCCCAACGGCATCGCTAACTCCATAGGCGGTAATGATTACATTAGCTGTCGTCCCAAAGCTTCCGGCCCAGTCATCGCAGGCAACCTGTATTCTCCCGGAGGCGGTAATCGGGCTGGTTACATTGAGCAAGCTGCCCGGGACGGTGGTAAGACCGTCTGCCAGAACAGTCAGGCCTGAGGTATCGTAAGGAGAGGTTCCATTCACCCAGGTAAGGTCAAATGGAATAGAAGCAATTACCGAGCCGTAAGTGATCCCATTGACCGTTACGACAAGCGCACCGTCGGTCGGGGATTCGATGCTCATCGCAAATCCGGTCACACCACCGGCAGTAAAGCACCCGTAGCAGATACCGGTTTGTCCATCCGGGTTGGTTACATACACATCAAGAACTGTTCCCGGAGGAAAAATGGGAGAAGGGGCGAATCCCTCTATCTGAGTACTATCTATCCATATTCCCCCGGATAATGGCTCAAACATAAATAATATGGGGTCATAAAACCCGG
>JAUWWP010000443.1 GCA_030616835.1 Deltaproteobacteria bacterium
ATTTCCTTCTGCGCTGGCTCCTCCTGATAGCAATGCTCCATTGCCTGAGAACAGCGCTCGGCAAAGCGGCACCCCGGGGTTAGCTCAGTAAAGCTGGGAACAATCCCGGGGATAGTAGCCAATCTCCTTTTTTCCCCCTTCTCCCCGGTTCCCATTTGGGGAAGGCAATTGAGAAGACCGAGTGTATAGGGATGCTGGGGATTGGTAAAGATTCTGCCGACATCAGTGTATTCAACGATCTTGCCTCCATACATTATGGCCACCATCTCAGCCATTTCGGCAATTATTCCCAGGTCGTGGGTGATAAGCAGGATGGACATCTTCAGCCCTTGGCGGAGGTTCTCCAGAAGCTCTAAGATCTGGGCCTGAATGGTAACATCCAGGGCAGTAGTGGGCTCATCGGCAATAAGCAGTTCGGGTTCACAAGATATGGCCATGGCGATCATTGCCCGCTGGCGCATCCCTCCGCTTAATTGATGGGGATATTCTCTAAACCTTTGCTCGGGAGAGGGTATACCTACCAGGTTCAATAGCCCGATGGTCTTTTCCCGTGACTGCCTTTTGCTTAACTTCTGGTGAGTTTCAATGGCCTCGCCGATCTGAGCACCGATTATGAAAAGAGGATTGAGGGAGCTCATTGGCTCCTGGAAGATCATTGAGATCTGATTCCCCCGAACCTTCCTCATCTCCTCCTGAGAAAGTTGAAGAAGATCCCGGTCTTTGTAAATAATCTTCCCCTCCATTATCTTTCCCGGAGGAGAGGGAACCAGGCGCATAATGGAGAGGGCAGTAACTGTCTTCCCGCAGCCCGATTCTCCAACTAATCCCAAGGTCTGCCCTTCCTGAATCTGAAGGCTAACTCCATCTACTGCTCTTATTGCAGCAATGTGGGTGAAAAAAGCAGTTTTGAGACCTTCTATCCGGATCAGGGTATTGCCTGTTTTCCGGGTGGACTCTAACGGTAAGCTCATAAAAGGTCAGGTTAGGTAGGGAATCACAGGTTCTTTAATTCCTGAAAATATTCTTCCTGGGAGATTACTTTCTTCTTCATCAGCAGCTTTAATAAAGCCATCAGTCCCTTCCGGGATCCACTCGCGTTTTCTTGTTTAACCGGAGGGGAAGTTCCCTGACTCTCTTCGGTAGCCTGACTCTTCTCACTTTTTTCCCGAACAATAACCATTTGCTCATCCGGGGAAGCCTCCGAGCTCGAATAATTGATAGCCTCTACCGGCCTTTCCTGTCCATAGTAGTAGTGTGCAATTGCATCAGTAATCACACTATCGGTTGCCAGAGCAACCTTTACCGGATGGTCGGTTAGAAACTGAATCTCATCAATGGCCTCGAAATTAGTGGGGTCAGATAAAGCTATATAGAGAGTTGTCCTCCCGACCACCTGTTTTAGACCCACGGGGATAGTATGATACTTTTCAACCACATCCCGGGGGACGGCCTTTAAGACCTTATCAGAGATCCGGATCTTTGCGAGATCAACTGTAGGGATATTTAACTGCCCGGAAAGGGACTTAAGCATGGCCTCCTCGGTGATCATCCCCATTTTAATGAGGACCGTACCTAATCTACCCCCCCAGGTTCTTTGATTGGCCAGAGCTGCCTGGAGCTGAAGGCCATCAACCAAGCCAGTCTCGAGCAGAATCTCTCCCAATCTTTTTCTTTGACTCAAGCTAATATCTCCTGATAGATTTAATCTTCATCTTTATCAGCCTTAGTGCGGGAATCAGTCTTCCTCTTTTTCATCTCCTCCAAGAATTCTTCTTTAGAGAATTGACCCTTTTTTATTAAAATAGATAGAATGCTCTGAAGACCCGATTTGGTCTTCATAACCTCTTTCCTCAAAGAATCAAGCTTTTTCATAATTTCTATAATTGATTCCCAATCAGCAACCCTGAACTCGGGGGCAGAAACTTTTTCCTCCATTGCCCCGAGCCCAGGAAGATCCTCCTTTTCGGCAAGGGGTTGGGGGGGCTGTTCTTGTTCCGTGGGTGGCTTTATCTCTTCAGCCGGAGCTTCCTCTGGCGGCTCCTCTCTAATAGCCTCCATTTCCTCTTGAACTTCTTCTCGTACCTCTTCTTGTATTCCTGTTTGAACTTCCTTTTGAACCTCAGCCATTGCGGTGACAAAAGCTTCAGTGTCATCTGCCTCTGGTTCAATTAGCGGTAGCTCTTCCTCATCTTTTAACTCCGTCTCCTTAGCGATCTTCGGGGCAACTTGTTGCGCAGCAGCAGTCTGTTCGATCACATCCCTGACTATCTCCATTTCTTCGGAGCCAGATGGTAAGGCCTCAGCCTCGGAGAATTCCTCACCAAGCTCTATCGCCTTTTCTTCCTTTTCCTTCCTTTTACCGTAATTTTTTAATACCTTTAGGATGGCTGATTCCGGAGTTACCCGGGGGTCTATTTTGCAGCCGGTCGAGAATTGAAGATCATCAACGACTCCTAAATTATTTGGGTCGGCTATAGCAACTACCAGAGTCTTTTTGCCTGGACCCTCTTTTAGTTCTACCGGAACAACCATGTATTTCTCGGCAATATCTTTGGGGATATAGGTGAAGACCTCTTCGGATATTTCCACTTCGGAGAGGTTAATGCCCGGAGCCTTCATCTGGTTGCTGAGAAAATCAGCGAGAGTCTCTTCTTTAACGAATCCCATTTCGATCAAGCTAGTACCCAGCTTCATTCCCCACTGTTTTTGATGTCCCAGAGCAGATTGGAG
>JAUWWP010000408.1 GCA_030616835.1 Deltaproteobacteria bacterium
GCTATAATGTACATTACCGCACTGCTACTGATATATACTACACAATGGCCAATCCGGTATCCGGAGAAATAACATCAACTACTTACACAATTACTGGGCTGACCAGGGGTACTCAGTATTACTTTAAGGTAACTGCTGTTGATAATACCGATCTTGAAAGCATTTACTCCCAGGAAGAAATCTATCAATTCATCTATCCCCAGGAAGTTTTCTCCACCCCTGAGATCTCCCAGGAGAATGCGATCCCCGGAACACCCAGGGATATCGCACTCTATGCAGACGGAACTACAACAAAAATATATGTGACTACTGGAGATGATCAGGTATATGTTATTGATCCGGTTACCGATACCGTCAACACTACTATTACGGCTGATTCTTTTGTTACACTTACCCGGGGAATAGCGGCCAATCCGGATCTGGGTGAGGTTTATGTTGCTGATACCTCGACGGAGCTGATTTCGGTGATCACGGTCTCCACCGATACTGTTATTGATACTTTTGGTGTTGGTGGTAATTACAATCCCGTGGGAATTCTCGTTTACTCTTCAGACGATGGGGACGATGACAATGACTTCATCTTTGTGGCTTACCAGGGAGCCTCCGGGGGTTTAGGTGACATCAGAATTTTTAATGCCCACACCAAAGCGCTCCTGAAGACCCTGGATAATTCACCGTTTGGAAAGTATGCTTCCGGGATGGTAATAGCTAACGGGAAGCTGTATGTGGCCAATGGGAATGGTACCAATGTTACGGGAAGTGTATCGGTAGTCGAGTGCACTAAGGGATCTATTACCTCAGCTACCACCGGATCGATTACCTCGGCCACCATAACCTCCTCAATTAAGATTGGACTTCAGAATAGAATCTTCCCTACCGAGATGGCGGTTTCTGCTGATGAGGAATATGTCTATGTCATAAACAATAACACCGATCCTATCGGCACGGTGTCGGTCATAGATACTGATACGGATGAGGTGATTAAAACACTTGAGGTTGGAAGATTACCTCGGGGAATGACATCAGTAAGGGATATCGTTTATGTGGTTTCATATGGTGAGGTAAACATCTTTGCGATCGATACCCGGGTGAATCAGGTGCTTTCCTGCTCCAATTATTGCGATGTTCGACCCGGAGGGTGGCCTTCATCGATCGCAGCTACCCCGGATGGCAATAAGCTTTATGTTCTCAATAAGGAGAGTGGCTTTTATTATAATAATATTAGTGTCTTTGATTACAATTACAATTATTAGTTAAATCGACGAAGTGTTAATCAGGATAATCCGGTTAATCCGTGGCCAAATAAGGGAGGATAGTATGAGATTAAGGCGGAAGTTTCTATTATTCATGCCTGCTCTTATCCTGGGGGCATTGCTCCTGACATTCCTTGCTCCCGGTAAGGCCCGGGCAGAGGTTCCCACTATGAGCATTACCGAGCCCCCGGATGGCACCACGGTAATTACGGTCAACGGGGTATCTCCATTCCCCCTGAGGGTTACCATCTCGGCAAGTGTGGATTTTGTCGATCCCACCCCGGCCGACGGCCTCGATATCGCCTGTTTCATCCTGACGGTGGACAGCGATGGAGCCGGCCCGTATCTCCCGGTCAATGTAACCTCACGGCTCATCATCAATCAGGGTGGGGCCTGGGGAAGGGTGGAGGTAAAGGTTCCCGATGCTCCCGGAAGCTTTGGCCGGGCCAGCGGGGTAATCATCAAGGCCTACGGCCTCCGGGATACCGAGGGCGGAGGCTGCAGCGGAGACCTTGCCTCGCCGGTGAACTCCATCGTTAATGTAGTCTTAGCACAGATAGGTCTTGAAGACCGTATTGTCTTTGACCAGGAAACCCAGGTAACCCTACCTCTGAATGCCTATTTTGATGGCAGCGATACCGATGGGTTCGGCGGGTATGATGTGGAGTTATACTATGATCCTGCCTTGCTCAGTTATCAGATTGCCGACATTCCTGGAGGGGCCTTTGCCGATCCGGACTTTACCATGCTTCCTAACGACAGCCTACCTCTATCATCCAGCACACTTGTAGGAACCAGGTTAGTGGGTCTTACCGGGGCAGTCCCGGGCCCCAGCGGCTTCTTCAATCTCAGTATGGTTACCTTTAATATTTTGAGCTCCGGCTCTACTACTGTTTATGTGGCGGTAAATGACTATGGTGACTATATTGACACCTCCGGGGACTCGCATCTCCCCTTGAGCTACATCAAGAGTGCCCGGTTGGATATAATCGGGGACACCCAATCCCCTCTAATAGCCATCACCTCTCCGGGCCCAGGGGAATGCTTCACCACCTCCACCCTGGTGGTCAGCGGTACGGTTAATGACCCCGAGCCATCTTACGGACTGGAGTCAGTAGAGGTCAATGGGATAGCCGCAACCCTTTCCGGTAATACCTTCAGTGTTACTGTTTCCTTAATTTCAGGCTTAAATACACTAACCGCCACTGCAAGGGACAGCTACAGCAACACTGCCTCTGATTCGATAGTAGTAATAATGGATACTGCTGACCCATCGGTGGCAATTACCTCCCCTAACTCCGGGGACTGCATTAGTAGTTCCACCGTGGTGGTTAGCGGGACCGCTTCAGATTCGGGAGAGGCAGGGATAGCAATAGTCCTGGTGAACGGGGAGACCGCTACTGGCACCTACACCTGGTCAATAGTCTTTACCGGGCAAACCGGCCCGGTAACCTATCAGGCTACTGTAATTGATAACTGCGGGAACACGGGGAGCTCGAACCCGATAAGTATCTCCATTGACACCGATCTTCCTCTCGTGAATATCGGCTCTCCCTTTAACGGAGAATGTATTAATAGCACTACCGTGGTGGTAAGCGGGACTGCCACCGATCTTAATGGGGTCGCCCAGGTACTGGTAAATACCCAGAGTGCCTCGTTAGTCGGAGATAGCTGGAGTATAACTTTCTTCGGCCAATCCGGGGAGCCAACTTATGAAGCGGTCGCCATTGATAATTGTGGCAATAACTCCATCCTGGCTACGGTTAATATAACCATTGATCCTGAGCCTCCCTCGGTAGCAATTGATTCCCCCATGAGCGGAGAATGTATTAATA
>JAUWWP010000429.1 GCA_030616835.1 Deltaproteobacteria bacterium
CAGCGTGCTCATTAATGGGGAGGTTTCTGGGGAAGAGAGTCTGGGAGACTACGACTTCAAGCTCCGCCACGAAGTAGTTCACCTGACAATTAATGGAATAACCGGAAGCGGTGTGGTTGCGCCTGATCCCGGCTATGAGTTCAACAATCCTGTGGGCACCTGGAGTAATACTGACGAAGGCGATGGCTACGCCACTTCGTCCTTTAATGACATTAACCAAGGAGCTACTACCACTACTCCGACAGGAACTGACATTCCGCTGGCGGTGGTTACCTTCAGTGCCGGCGCCGCGATTGGCCCGACTACCATCTATATCTCGGAAGTCATTAATTACTATAGTAATAACTATGTAGCTCTGGATACCACGCCGAGAAGGGTGCTGTGGGTGAAGATCACCGATGACTCAACCCCACCGGATATCCAGATATCCCTTCCGGCAAATGGGGATACGGTAAATGCGTATCGGCTGGTGGTAAGCGGAACGGTCACTGAACCCGACAGTTGGATCGAGAGGGTGACCGTAGATGGGGTAGTGGCAGATATCTCGGCACTACCCAACTGGACCGCTACCCTGACTGATTTGCCTGCAGGCCCCCTGACCATCGTAGCCGAGGCTGTTAACGGGGCCCTGCTCAGCGACCAGGATACGGTAGCAGTCACGGTAAGACCGATGGCGGCGTTAAGCCTTCTGGCCGAGGGAGAGTCCGTAGTAATAGTCAGTCTATCGGCCAATCCCACTTTCACGATTGATGTCCTGGGAAGTGTGCTTATTGGCGGTGTGCTTTCACCGATCCTGGACTTGGAGCCGGAGAGCCTGGGGGCATTTGACCTCCGGGTAAGGCACAAAGTGGCAAAGCTCAACTTAACTGATATCAAAGGTAGTGGGGTGGACCGGGCTCTTTGCCCCACCCCCGGTTGTGAGTTTGACGAAGTGCCGACCTTCACCATTAGAAATAGCGATGAGGGGGATGGATACGCTACCTCGGATTTCAACGGAGTGAATAATTTGCAGAACGGAGATTATAATCCGGTCGGCGAAGAGATTCCTCTGGCCCGGCTGATCTTTAGCCCGGTGGAGACTGGCACCACTACTATCTACATCTCCGGAGTTATTAATTACAGAAGTAATAACTACGAATCTCTGGATGAGTTACCCAGAGAGGAGATCACTGTGATCATTACACCGTAGTAATAGATTACAGATTGTAGATTGTAGATTCCAGATTGCGGATTGTAGATTGCAGATACTAATGTCAAATTTCAAAGCCCAAAGTTCAAATGAAATCCAAAGTCCAAATGACAAAGGATATGAATAAATCCTAAGTAGGGGATGACCTCTGTGTCGGCCCGAATAACTTATATAACCACGAATTTCACGAATTAAACGAACAGAATGAATGCAAATTGCAAAAGATTAAATTGGGATTTGGGCATTAGGATTTGGGATTTGATCAATAAGGGGGTGTTGGGATTAGTTCTTCTAATCTGGGTGAGTGCCCCGGCCTTAGCGGTGGAGGGAAATCTTACCATCAGCGATCGGGAGATCATTGAGCAGCTTACGCGTTTGGAGGAGGGGCAGAAGGCCATAAACAATCGCATTGATGATCTAAGAAGTGAGCTCAAGGGGGATATTGGGGAGTTGGGTAAAAGGATAGACGATCTAAGAAGCCTTAGTTATGTAGTATTGGGAGGGATGATTGCGCTAATTGGCTTTGTCATCTGGGATCGGAGATCAGCCCTCTCTCCGGTGATAACTAAGACTCGGGAGCTGGAAAAGGATCGGGATATGACCTTAATGGTCTTAAAAGAATATTCCCAAAGAGAGCCCAAGCTGGCCGAGGTAATGAAGTCCTTAGGGCTTATATAACCACGAACCCTTCGACAAGCTCAGGACATGTTTCACGAATTAAACGAATTTATCTGTCACTGTTTCGTGTAATTAGTGAAATTTGTGGTTAAAGGTAGGGGCCGACGTCCGTCAGCCCGAATATCTAAAATCCAAAATCTGTAATCTCTAAAAATTAGGGGGGTAATATGAGCAAAGCCTACTTCGCCGAAGTGGCTACGAAGGCCGAGTCCCAAATCCCAAAAAGGGAAATTTTTTCGGGTAATTCGAGTAATTCGTGGTTCCAAATCCCAATGCTTTTATTGTCAATCTTCCTGCTATTTGCCTTCAGGGGAGAGGCCCAAGCAGGTGATTTGATCTACGGCGATGCCGAGCGGGACGCTGCCATTGATGTCGTTGACCTGCTCAAGATCCGCCAGAATGCCGGGGGCTATCCTGGGGTGCCCCTGCTGGGTAATGCCGATGCCAGCGGCCTCGAATGCGAGTTGGCAGTAGTCGATGCTCTGGCCATCCGTCAATATCTTCTGCTCTTTCGCCCGGACCTACCGGTCTTCAATCCCCCTGACTGCTGGGCAATCGGGCTCACTGTTACTAATGGAGATGGACAGGAAGGAACTCCCAATCAGACCCTTCCCCAGCCCCTGGAGGTAACCCTGGAGAACCTCCCTACCTGCACCCAGACCATCTCCGGCTGCACGCTGGGAGGGGTAAGTATCACTTATGAGATTACCAGCGACAGCACCGGCGGGGCACTCCTGTCCGGAGGGGTAACCACACTTGATATTGATACCAGCTCTTCGGGCAGAGCCAGCACCCTGCTGACCCTGGGGCAGGATGTAGGGGCGGTTACCATTGTAGCCAGTGTTGATCTGTATAGCGCTAACGGAAGTCTCTTAACGACGGTGTTAGCAACCTTCACTGCCACCGCGGTTGTGTGCACTATCAGCAGTGTCGGGCCTACTACCGGATGTCCCGGGGATGCGGTGACCATCGATGGC
>JAUWWP010000337.1 GCA_030616835.1 Deltaproteobacteria bacterium
CATCGTCCAAAACAGCCGCGATATATGGGACAGAAGAAAAAATCAGGGAAGTTCTTCTCCAAATGGAATCTTGTGGTGCCCGAGTACATACTGAAGCGATTCTGGGAGGAAGTCCTGTGAATCTCACAGCGCTAGACCTGGAACGGGAAGTCGAAAAAACCGGTTTCTCGACCGATACCCTGGAAAAGGTTATTCGGCTTATCGGCCTTATGAATACATTATGGAGTCATCCATTCCTGAAAGAACGTCTTGCCGCGAAGGGCGGGACCGCGCTGAATCTTTTCCTTCTGGATGCGCCTCGACTTTCTATTGATATCGATGTGAACTACATTGGCTCAATAGACCGGGAAAAAATGCTGGAAGAAAGGCCCAAGGTTGAACAGGCAATCCGGGCAGCCTGTGAAAGGGAAGGCATGACCGCGAAACGGATTCCATCTGAGCATGCCGGTGGGAAATGGAGGCTCTCTTTTCTTGCTGTCTCCGGGCAAACCGGGAGCTTGGAACTAGATGTTAATTTTCTCCTAAGGACTCCATTGTGGCCGCCCGAATACGTAGATTCACAGCAGGTTGGATCATACCAAGCAAAGCAGGTCTTGATGCTTGATCGGCATGAACTTGCGGGGGGAAAGCTTGCAGCCCTATTTTCTCGGCAGGCAAGCCGGGATGTTTTTGATGCTCTACAATTACTTCAAAGAACAGATCTGGACCGGGAAAAGCTTCGTCTTGCGTTCGTTATCTATGGAGGAGCAAGTAGGAAGGACTGGCGAACAGCTTCAGTCGATGATATCCGAATTGATCAGAAAGAGTTGGAAAATAAGCTCATTCCGACTTTAACAACGGACTTGTTTAAGGATGCAAGCGAAATCAAGGGATGGGCCAAACGGCTGACCGAAGAATGCCAAGAGCGATGCTCAGCCCTACTTCCACTGACACCGGAAGAACACGAATTCATCACCCAGTTGAATAATCAAGGGCAGATCAGAGCGGCACTACTTACTAGAGATGCTTCCCTCCAGAACATTATCAGTCAGCATCCAGCGCTTCAATGGAAAGCTTTAAATGTGAAGAAATATGTGAAATGAGAATAAATATATTATTAATAATAGGTTTACTAATTTCTTGATATAAAAGAACCAGGATATGGTAGAGCTAAGAAAGCACTCCCAGAGGAAACGGGGAGAAACATCCTACTTCGTCCCGCGGGAACGCGGGACTACGAAGGACAGGGGGGAAAACAAAGTTCGACCTATATAGCCACTACGCCAGTGTTCTACTCTACCTGACCCCTAAGACCCCTCCTAATGGTGAAGGCTACTAAAATAGCCCTTCGACAGGCTCAGGACAGATGGATAGGCGGAGCTTTTGCTCGACTGAGCCTGTCGAAGTCCAGCCCCGCTAATTAACAAAAAAATGACTCTGCCCCCTTTTCCTTTTTCAACAAGTAATGAAAAAATATTTTACAATTGACAGCTTCTTTGTGGTATGATAAATCAGAATACCAGGAGGTGATGTTATGCCAACAGCTAAAGTAGCTATAACCTTGGAAGAGGATTTTCTTAAAGAAATAGACCGATGGGTTTCGGAAGGCAAGTATCCAAACAGAAGCAAGGCAATTCAAGAAACCTTAAAGGAGAAAATAACAAACTGGCGCAGAAAGAGGCTGATAGAAGAGGTTTCAAAACTGAACCCTAAAGAGGAACAGGCCATGGCTGAAGAGGCAATTTTTTCAGGAAATGAGATATGGGACGAAGAATACTAAGAGGTGAAATATATTGGGCAGCTCTTAGTCCGGTGAAAGGAAAAGAGCAGGCGGGGCATAGACCTGTTCTGGTAATAAGCCAAGATATCTTTAACAAAAAAAGTGGAACCGTCATAGCCTTGGCTATCACCAGCAAAGAACCGAAAGCTGGTTTTCCTTTAACCCTAAAATTAAAAACTGTAGAGCTACCAAAACCTTCTTGGGTGAAGATAAGCCAAATAAGGACATTGTCCACTGAAAGGCTGGAACGAAGGTTAGGGATGGTAGACTCCAGAGAACTCGAAGATGTAATTGAGGGCTTAGTGGATATAATAGGGTGAAAAAAATAAGTGGGGAAGCAATCACTATTCCCCGATTAACCCATTCACCATTTACGATTTACTATTCACTACTTTGCTTTACTTCTTACTTCCTACCCCTTACTCCTTACTCTTTTCTATTATCTCAAGAGTGCGGGCCTGAGTTTGGTTCTTCCTGATATTAGTTATGGAGCTAATGAAACACCGACCCCTTTCATATTTAAGTATTGTGTCCCCGGAATTCCCCCCTGTCTATCATGAACTCAGTCGAGGGAAGCCTGTCGAAAGATAGGATTTAATTGGATAAAGTGTTGAAAAAATCGGCAGAGTAGAATAAGATAAGGCAAGCTGAGGAAACAGGTCGACATAGCGGTGGAGAAGGAAGAAAGAGGGGGTAATCTTTGAATATCCGGATTTTTAAAGGTGGAATTTAGATAAAAACAACGCAACAAGTTAACAACGTCCCCAAAATCCTTTCCGTGGCAAGCTACGAGGCTTTCTAACGGGGTAAAAAGTGGCGAAAAGAGTTTTAATAATAGATGATGATGAAAAGGTAAGAAATATGCTCCAGGTGCATCTTGATAAGGCCGGCTACTACATCAGTGAGGCGAAGGATGCGGAGACGGCATATAAAATATTGGAAGGGAAATCCTTCGAAGTGGTCATCTGCAACATCAGGAAGATTGGTGGTGGTAAGATATTAGAACATATTAAAGAAAGATATGGAACCTTGCCGGTGATTATGTTAACTGGTTCCGCTGATGTTGACACCGCGATTGAGCTGATGAAAAAAGGTGCTATTGATTATCTTACTAAGCCAATTAAAAAGGACGAACTTCTTATCGCCCTGGAAATAGCGGTTGAGCAGAAAAGACTACTGGAAGAAAAAAGTGAACTGGAGAATAAAAATAGAGAGTATCAGCATGGTTTAGAACAGAGGATAACCGAGAGGACATCTAAATTGGAAGAGGCCTATTCTCAGCTTAAGCAAGCCACCTTCGATATGGTAAAGGCTCTTTCCGGGGCGATCGAGGCCAAGGATCCATTTACCAAAGGGCACTCTTACCGGGTGAGTCAACTCTCCGTGGAAATAGCAAAGAGACTTGATTTTTCTGAGGAGCAGTTAGAGATATTAGAGTATGGTTCTTTATTGCACGATATTGGGAAGATTGGGATTAAAGAGACCATCCTAAAAAAACCCGCCCGCCTGACCATAAAAGAATACACTCATATCAAACGCCATCCAATAATCGGGGAAGAGATCATCAGACCGGTAGAAATCTTTCGTCCTGCTCTGCCTCTGATCCGCAACCATCATGAGCATTTTGACGGCCGGGGCTATCCTGATGGTCTCAAGGGAAAAGAGATAAACATCTTTGCCCGGATAATTGCCGTTCCTGACTCTTTCGATGCCATGACCAGCGATAGACCCTACCGGAAAGCACTGACAGTTAAAGAGGCTCTGTCGTAAACAAAAAGAGTCCGGGGGACTCAATTTGACCCCCAGATAGTCGATGCCTTTATCGGGGATAAGGTATATAATAGGTATATACTATAATTTATATAATTTAACTAAATTAAATTCAGCAGAATAGGGTCTGAC
>JAUWWP010000206.1 GCA_030616835.1 Deltaproteobacteria bacterium
CCCGGGGGAGAGGGAATAAGAGGAAACCCTGTAGCAAGCTACAGGGAATAGTGAAGTTAAAGGATTTAAGCACCTGCTCCCCCCTGCTATTCCCTGCCAGCCCTTGCTACTCCTTGCTATTCCCTGCTACTCCCTGCTACTCCCTGCTACTCCCTGCTATTCCCTGAAGCAAATGAATCTGAATCCGGGATCAGGGCGCCTGTTTGTAATAAAAGGCCAGGCTCTCCATGCGACAGTCCACCTGGTCAAACTCGCCGTGGGTCATGGTCATGCGGATGCGATCTTTCCAGGGGTAGGGGTCGACCTCATGGAAGCGGTACTGAGTTACCACGCCGGTGAGGTAAGACTTAACGGGACAGCCGTGATAAAGGGAGGCGAAGGGCCCTTTGATGTAATACCAGCCGGACAGGAAGTAGTCCTCTACCCCGGTGCACTCAATCGACTGCGGACCGTGAGGCGCATCTACTGGCTTTTCGATCATAGGCATGCCCACTTCGCCCACTTCGTCATCCACATATACCTTAAGGTTTCCCTCCAGGTAGGGAAAGATAAAGTAAGGGATCTTGAAACGGGACTTGATCTGGCTGGTGGGGTATATGGTTAGCGTCATGCCTACGTAGTGGCCGGGCCCGTCGTTTTCCTCGAGGATCAGGTGTGGGTTGTTTGGTATCTTGGTTCCGTCCACATCAGCGGAGCCGATGAAGGTATTCTTCCGATGCTGAGCATGGAGGTATCCCACATCAGGCTCAAGCTCGGGAAGTTCGTGATAAGTGATGGCCCCGAAAAAGAGGGGTATCGTGCGAGTGGAGTGCCGGTTCTCCATTACCACCCGGCAGGATTGCCTGAACGGCATGGGCAAAAAGCAGTAGTAGCCGCCGGAGGTCATGCCCACGAACTTGCTCGAAAAATGGACATAGCGAGAAGTACCGTTGCCGAAGAAGTGTCCGATAGGTGCCTGAATTGCAGGAGTATCCGAGCCGTCATAATAGATGCTTATCCAGAGGTAGCGGTGCGCAGGCACTCGCCGGCGGAGGAATATCTCGTGGAGCCTGCCGGCTACCGTGAGCCAGATCGCGGTCACACATCCCGGCCCTTGCATCTCCGGGAATTCCCAGGTGGAGCCCGGACGGATATACTTGAAGTCCCAGTGGCCGATCTTTTGTAATGGCTTATAGGCTTTCACCGGCACCGGATCGTGGGTGTGGGTGGTAACCTGGCGCGCCTTGACGCCCTCACGAAGGTAAGCCAGCGATGCGGTTGGACCAATTAGTCGAGAAAGTGAGTTGCTCATGAATCCCTCCCTTACAAATCCCCCCGCTTCATTGCCGTTGACCGCTATTAAAGCCCTCGATCCACAAATTGGGGATGGCTTCTTCCCAGCACTCGGCCTATCATATATATTTGGGGTTATCACTCCCTCAAAATTCTAACCACCCCACTATATACACCTTTTATAGACAATGTCAAAACACACGACTGTAAGCATCCAGAATTTCGGCATAATTAAGCAGGATAGCCGGGGCTTTCAAGCCCCGGCATTTAGGATCCGGAAGAAGGGATAGTCTTGGGAAAGAAGAAGTAAAGGATGGAGAAGTGCTTAGGTTCAAACACATAGTGGACACCTCTATAATAATATCAATTTTCTTTGATTTTATCAGATCTTATTGTAAGATAACGAGAAGATGGGGTCAGGCCTCCATTTTCAACTTACTACTTCCCGGCATTTTCAAAGGAATTATATCTAAATGCTATGAAGAATGGCAACTTCCCCCTTTTATGCTCTAATGGAGATATTAAGATGAGCTTAGAAGGAAGGGTTAATAAAAGTAAAAATTCTTTCTTTAGTGGAATTAGAAAATCTTTTGTTGGGAAAGCAGTTATTTATGGCTTAGCTACTACTTTAACCTTCGGAAGTGGATATGCTTTAATCGGATGTGATGATGAGACTAAGTATGTAAAATATAATGTCGGTAGAGTAATCTTTGATAATGTATGGGTGAATTCTGAAATCGTTGATACTCCGGAAAAAAGGGAAAGAGGGCTGATGTTCCACCGGAAACTAACGGAAAAGGAAAGTATGCTTTTCATTTATGACTCAGAGGGAATCTATAAATTCTGGATGAAAAATGTATTTTTTCCAGTTGACATAATATGGATTGACTCAAACTTATCAATTGTCTATATCAAAAGGACCGCCCCACCTTGCACAACAGTCCGATGCCAGATTTATACCCCACCGGTTACTGCAAAATATGTATTGGAGGTAATGGCCAACTTTACTGAAAAATATAATATTAAGGTAGGAGAGCATGTAAAAATAATGAGGTAGGGGGTCAAATCATTATTACTGGCAAAGGAGAAGAGCCAGAGGTAGTTCCGCACTCTTGGCAGAATGAAATGAAAATTAAGGAGGGTTAGTAGGCGTTGAGAGTGTTGGGTCCTGGTGGAGTATGCTTCGCACTCCACAGGATAAATTCGTTAGGAGGGTTAGGTCCCGATGGAGTATATGCAAAACTCCACGGGATAAATTCGTTAAGGGCGTTTATTTCGTTCAGATTGAAAGCCGATCTCTGTTTCTCTGCATTTTCAAATGGTGATTTCTGAGGAATTATCATAAAATTTATATTTAAGTTGTTTTAGAGCCAACATCCTCTAAATCCTCGGCTCGTATGAGTCGTATGACCCGACTTGTTTTTCAAGTACTTACGCATCATCTTGGGCAACACCCTGAATTTTTTAGCTGTTTTGTGTTTGGTAGGCGGTAGAGCGTTTGAGTGTTATAATTTTTTATACGCGCAAGACAAGGCTCCAAAAAAAAGAAAGGTGAAACGCTATGTGGGGAGAAAAGAAGCAGACAGGGTCAAATTTTGAAGGAACCTTCACACGTATGGCGCGCATGGTTTTTGACCCCGAATCACAGCGGACATGGGTGAGCTATCTAAAAGTTGACCTCGATGCTCATGAGATCGAAACCGAGTGGGGCCCCACCCGCGTGACTAATGCCAACGACGCGGTTATGGTGAAGTTCAAGACTACCGGCCGATACACCGAACCCACCGACGTGAGCGGAGGCACACCCGATGCCAAGCTCGATCCAAGGATAGATGTGCGCGCGGGCCGGGCCTGCGTGACATGGTGCGCCTGCCACCCCGATACAAAACAATGGCGAGTTTTCGAGGCTTATTCGAATGACGGAAAGTCCTGGGACAAACCTATAGTAGTTGCGGGGGGCGCAAACCCCGCTCTGCACCCGTCTGTGGCCCTTGATCCGGAGACCGGCCATGCATGGATAGCTTACGAGGATTGGGGTGACGGCTCTATCCGGCTTATAGAATTCGACGGCGTTGGCTCGATCGAGCCTGTCAAGATCGGCGAAGGTGGCAGGAACTTCCGGCCGAAGGTTATCGTAACCGGCAAGGACGGAAGGCACCGCGGCGCAGTGGCCGTGGCATGGGACGCTTACCGAAGAGGGCAGTACGATATCTACCTGCGCCTTTTGTATCCAAACGGCGAGCCTGGCCACGAGCAGCGCGCCACCAGATGCCCTAGGTGGGATTCTTACGTTGACCTGATCGAGGACCTGGACTCGAACCTCTGGATTACTTGGGTACGCGCATCCACCGAAGTGGGCGATATGAGCGCCATGCGGAATGTGCATGTGAAGTTCTTTGACGGCGAGCAATGGCGCTATCCTTCAGTCCCCGCGCACAAGTACAATCCCGGGGAATTTCGCAGGTCGTGGATTTTACTTGGATTGAAACCTCCGGGCGATAAATATAGAAAGGCGGTGATGTCTCGCGGGAGGGATGACGCCGACGGCCGCATCACATGGTGCAAGGTCAACTGGTTTCCCAAACTCGGGGTGGATAAAAGGAACCGAACCTATGTGTTTTACCAGGAGGGTGACCCCGTCGTTCCGCCGCTTTACGCACGTCTTAAGTATCGCGTCTATGAGGGAGACCGCTGGAGCAAGCCACGTAGGATCAAGCTGGGACGGGGGGTTAACCCTATACGTATGATCCGGAATTTCTCAGTGGCAATCACCGGAGGCGCCACCATCGAGGGCGTTTGGGACCAGACTTACGTAAGTATCGCGAAGGAAGTGTTATCGGTTCAGGCAACGAAAAAGAAACTTATCCGCGATGCTGATGGTCCTCGCTTCCGGGTTCGAGGCGATGCTTATGAGGAGACCATGCATCCGGGCTGGCCCGAGCGCCGGACACTGGAGCCGCCCCGTACTATGGAGCTGAAAGGCGAGCGCCTGACACTTCTGTTCGGCGATACCCATTCCCACTCGTCGGTCAGCGTCGGAGTCGACCCGCCGGATTACCATTATCACTTTGCCCGCGATTATGCCGGGCTCGATTTCTTCGCGTTACCCGAAAACGATTATTTCTTCTGCGGCATCTCCGGCGTCGAGGCATACATCTCATTTTTGCCCAAGGTCTTCTCTTCGGATGACTTCATCTGTTTCCACGCCCACGAGTTCTGCTCGTTCGCCATGGGTCACCGGATCATGGTCTTCGAGGGGGACGACAAGGAAATCTTTCCCCTCGGAATGCTCAACTCGCAGCGCGGCAAGCGGGCAAACACCACCGGACACCTGTACCACTTCCTGCACAAGTTCGATGTGGGACCGGGGTCGCGGGTGATGGTGTCCTCCCACAACATGACCAACCTCGGAAACGACTTCAAGGAATACGATTCCTCCCTCGAGCCTCTTTACGACGTGGGCAGTATCCATTTTGCCGCTGAGAAAACCTTCGAGGAATACAAGGCTGAAGGTAAGGCCCGCCCAGAGACCCGGTTCCTCGATGGATTGATAAGACTTTCCACGATCACCCGTGGAGGCAAAAAGGCGCGCACACCCGAGAAGAAATGGTATTACAGTTGGCGGCAATGCCTCGACGCGGGCTTGCCGCTGGGCGCTTACGGCTCTTCCGACGATCACACCAGCAACGGGATCGGTTGGATCATTGCCGGAATCTGGGTCGTCCGGAGAAGCAAAAAAGCCATTTTCGACGCCATGTTCGCACGCCACACGTTTGCCATCGACAACCAGCTTAGACTGGCGGACTTGTTTAATACCGACCCGGCCTCACCTTTGCGGGAAATGAACCAGTCCGTTCTTCGCATGGACATCCGCTTCCGGCTGGACGATCACTTCATGGGCTCAAAGTGCCGTATCGCTTCCCCGCCCACGGCCCGGGTTGCGGTTTTCTCACAGGACCCTCACGACGCCGTCCGCGAGGTAGTTTTTGTAAAGGACGGCAAGGAAGTCCATACCGTGCGCGGCCCGGGAGGAAACACGGTCGAGGAGACATGGCGGGACGATGACTGGCGGCCGGGCAGGCATTATTATTATGTCCGGGTCGAGTTCAACAGCGGCGCCGTCGCATACGCCTCGCCGGTCTTTGTGAACTGGTGAGCACTTCAACCACGATGCGGGTAGTTTGTTAAAGAAACATTTGGGTGC
>JAUWWP010000072.1 GCA_030616835.1 Deltaproteobacteria bacterium
AATAATTAAGATCCACCGCCAGTTCCTTCCTGGATTTGGTAAAATGAGTGATTAACTGGAGGGAAGCTCCTTCTTTGATTTCGAGTCCAAGCTGGCTGGAGAACTTGTTTACCCAGACACGGTCATTCTCAAACTGCCCTTCGGAATCAAGGCGGGAGAAGGAGAAGGAATAGTTCAGATCCTCACGGCCGCCATTCAGGGAGACAAGCTGATGATAGGTTCCAAAACTTCCGGCCTCGCCCCGGGTGGTAACCTTTGTTTTCTCCTTTCCCTTCTTAGTGATAATGTTAATCACCCCACCGATAGCCTCAGAGCCATAAAGGGCACTCTGGGCCCCACGCACGACCTCGATCCTCTCGATGTTATCCACCAGCAAATCACCGAAATCAAAACTTCCATCATAAGGGTTATTTACCTTTACTCCGTCAATTAAGATCAGGTTCTGATTATAGTTTGACCCTCTTAATCTAACCTTGGCTTCTTCTCCCACGGTGCCCTGCTCCTGAAGATAGACACCTGGAAGATTTTTTAGGAGCTCCGAGACCGTTACTGCCTTCTGAAGCTCGATCTCTTCCTCGGTGATAACGGTAATGCTGCCGGGTGCCGTTGCTAAGGGCTCTTCTATCCGGCTGGCGGTAACCACCACCGGCTCCAGCTCGATCTCTTCCTGGCCGGCGGCAGGAAGCGGCGTTAGAATGAGAAAGGCGAGCAGGAGCACCGGTATTGATTTCGACATAATACTATTCTCCTCTGGAGTCTTAGTTAGTTACCCTATTTAGTTGATAATTCCAGCCATATATTTGAATGATTAGATACCAATGACAAATGACAAAATCCAAATGACAAATCAAATCCTAAATCCAAATGTCAAAAGGGAAAACTTCTTCGTGTAATTCGAGTAATTCGTGGTTCAAATACTAAATCAATTCCTTCGACAAGCCTGTCCTGAGCGAAGTCGAAGGGCTCAGGACAGGCATTTGCATTTTTCACTTTGCACTTTGCAATTTATATAGTCCGCCTCAGGCGGACTAATGGGGTTTACTTCTTGCTCCCTAATTTTGTCTTCCGGGTCTTCTTAGTCCTCTCGCTGATGGCCTCATAGATATTTAATTTGCTTAGCTTATACTTAAGGGTGCTCAGGGGGATGCCCAGGCTCTCGGCAGTCCTGATTCGGCTCCAGTTGGCCCTTTCCAGGGCCTTCAGGATGAAATTTCTCTCGAATATTTCTCGTCCCTGACTCAGGAGATCCTTTTTTATCCGGGCAACCTTCGGGGAGGTTAAATTGGGGAAGTGATATTCTACCGGGATATCTTCTGAAGATATTCTGTCCTTTTCGGCAATGGCTACCAGTCTCTCGATCAAATTCTCCAACTCCCGGATATTGCCGGGCCAGGGATAGCGGGAGAGAATCTCCAGGGTCTCAGGGGTGACTTCTCTGACCGTTCGGCGGAATTTACGATTATATTTATTAAGAAAGTGCTCTACCAGAAGGGGAACATCTATCACCCTCTCGCGCAGGGGAGGTAGATTGATAGGAACCACATTGAATCGGTAATACAAGTCTTCTCGGAACTCCCCTGATTGCACTGCCTTCTCCAGGTCAATGTTAGTGGCAGCAATTGGTCTGACATCCACCTTGATGGTCTTACTTCCCCCAACCCTTTCGATTGTTCCTTCCTGAATTACCCGGAGAAGCTTAGCCTGGATATCATATTTCAGGTCTCCGACCTCGTCCAGGAAAATGGTGCCTTTGTGAGCCAGTTCAAACTTTCCGAAGCGCTGCTTGTGGGCCCCGGTAAAGGCTCCCTTCTCGTGTCCGAAAAGGGTAGACTCGATTAGCTCCCGGGGGATGGAGGCTAAGTGGACGGTGACGAAAGGACTTTTGGCATTACCACTTTCCCGGTGAATCAACCGGGCCAGCAGCTCCTTCCCGGTTCCGGTCTCTCCGGTAATCAGGATGGTGGCCGGAAGCTTGGCTACTTTTCGCACCAGGTTATAGATTTGCCCCATTGTCCGGGTCTTACCCAGGATGAAGGTGTCATCGAAATACTGATTCCTTTCGGACTGGAGGTAGATCAGTTCCTTATTCAGTTTCTGTTTTTCGACCACCCGGTCAACCAGAGCGGCAACCTCATCGTAATTGAATTCCTTGGTGATGTAATCATACGCCCCCATCTTCATCGCCTGGACTGCGGTATCAACTTCCTTGACTACGCTGATCATAATTATCTCAATATCGTCAAAGCGATCCTTGATCCTCTTCAGGACCTCAAGACCACTGATCCCCGGCATGACGATGTCCAGAAGCATAACATTGACTTCCCTTTTCTCCACAATCTCCAGGGCCTCTTCCCCGTCCTTGGCCTTCAGGACAGAATATTTCTTTTGGAGAATAGCCTCCAGGGTATCCCGGATGCTCTCATCGTCATCTACTATTAAGATAGTAGGACAGAAATCTTTCATCTGGTATTGCTTTTCCCCTTAGATTTTCTTGCCCTTTTCCGCGAATGATCAGCAGCCAATGCCCGGAGAATCTTAATTATAGTCCTTTTATCTTCGGTTTTGACCCTTTTTAACAATTTGATTATCTCCAGATCCAGGGGATCTTCTCCGTATCTCTCTTCCCTATCCTGGATAATTTCGCGGGCGGGCCCATCCCTTTTTTCACCCCAAAGGATCCAGTCCACACTTACATTTCCATACCGAGCAATTTTCAGGAGGAGATCTGGCCTGGGAAGCCTGCCTTTTTCGTAGCGGCTGATGTAGTTCTGTTTGACCTTCAGGATGTCGGCGAACTCCTTTTGGGTCAGGTCTCCCCGGATTCGCTTCAGTCGCGCTCCTACCTGTTCTAAATTTATTCCTTTCATAAAAATACCTTTATAGTATTATTTCCTTGACAAAAAATCCCTCAAAGGTATAATGTAAATAAATTTACCAGGTTAGGAATCCGCCTTTCCTTCGACAGACTCAGGACAAGAGGCGGACTAACGGGGTTTACCGGACGTTAATTTCTTAACGGAGTATAACTATGAAAGGTCGGAAAGTCAAGATAGAAATGATTAAGAGGGGTTTATCCCAGACCGAGCTTGCCCGCAGGATCGGGATCAGCCTGCCCCATTTAAATTTGATCATCAATGGGCATCGCCGAACCCGCTGGATCAGAGAGGCTATTGCTAAGGAGCTGGGACTGAAGGTGAAGGATTTGTTCAAAAATAACAAATCAACCAAATCCCAATGACCCAATCCCAATCCTTCGAGATGCCCCAATGCCCATCGGGGCTCCTCAGGATTTCGGTTTGTTTCGTGTAATTCGTGTAATTCGTGGTTCAATCCGCCTACGCTGGAAGCTACGGCGGACCTAACTAAGCTTTAATTTTGGATGCATACCCTTCAGCAGACTAAATTTCTTAAGTTTAAATTTTAGAGTGTTATAAGAAATTCCCAGGTACTCTGCGGTCTTCTTCCTGATCCAATTATTTCTCTGAAGTGCTTTATATATTAAATCCCTTTCAAAGGCATCGCGAGTGATTTCGAGAAGACTTTTTTCTCCCTCGTAGGGTTTTAAAGCCTTTCCGCTAAATACTCTGTATTCAAAGGGGGTGTCATCTTTAATTATCTTGGGACCAGTGGCGGAGATGACTAATTTTTGAACCAGGTTCTCCAGTTCACCTACATTCCCGGGCCAGTGATAATTTGAGAGCAAATTCAGAGCCTGGAAGGTAATATCAACAGAGTTTTTGTTTAGTTTACTTGAGAATTTTTTAATAAAATATCTTACCAGTTCGGGAATATCTTCAGGTCTTTCTCTTAGCGGTGGTAGTCCAATTTTAACTGCACTGATTTTAGCAAGAAGCTCATTACCGAGTTTCCCTTCTCTTAGGAAATCCTTGATGGTCTTATTAGAGGCAGTTATGAGTCGGAAGTCAACTTTTATCGGCTTATCACTCCCAACTCTTTCAATCCTCTTCTTTTCGATTGCGGTTAGCAATCTTAGCTGGGCTTTCTTTGATAAACACTTTATGCCATTTAAAAATAACGTTCCTCGATGAGAAATCTCGATCTTATCGGCGGGAGTATCCTTTAGAACCGAGAGGGGTGTATCTCCGCTGCCAAACAGGATATAATCAACAGAGTCTTCAGGAATAAGATGTAAGTTTATCGGGACAAAGGGATTGTTTTTTCTCTCGCTTTGTTCGTGGATCTCTCTGGCGAGGAGTTGCTTTCCGGTACCGGCCTCTCCTGAGATAAATATCGGCAAATCAGATTTAGAAAAGGCTTTTACCGTCTCCCATACCTTCCGAATTAATAAGCTCTTACCCACGATGAATTCATTCTCCATCTGGGCTTTGACCTTCTCCTGGAGGGAGACTAATTCCCTTTCCCTTTTCTGGTGTTCGACTAAGCGGTTTATCCTGAATCTAATTTCATCGTAGTCAAAATCCTTGGTTAGATAATCATAGGCACCAAGCTTTATTGCCTTTACAATATGTTCTGCCTTTTTGACAACGCTTCCCACAATAACATCAACATCTTTGTGATATTTTTCTATATTTTCTAAAACCGTTAGACCATCCATACCCGGCAAAAGAATATCAAGAAATACAATATTAACATTATTTTCCTCCAAAATTTCTAAGGCTTTCTCTCCATTCCCAGTTCTAAGCACATTGTAGTCATCCCGGAGAATAGATTCCAGGATATCCCCCATACCTTCATCATCATCCACTATCAGGATGGTTGTCTTAATTCTTTCATCCGCTTCTTTTTTCATAGCCGTTAGGGGAGAATAAGTGCTCTCGGGCAAGCTCCCGAAACAATTAAGATTTTTAAATTAATGGGTATATTATTAGCCATTACTTAATAAATATGTATGGGTAGAAAAATGGCCATAATCTTTGTAATTATTAATTTTTTCTCTTGACATTGTACTGTAAATTACTATATAGAAAATAATAAAAGTCAAACATTACCTAGAGATGAAGTGTCCTTAAAAAATCCTTCAATCCGCCACAGGCGGATCAATATTAACATAATAAATTCCAATGACCAAATTCCAATCTTTCGCGACACTCCGCCTCTTCCTTGATCCTGAGGAGGCTGGCCGATCCTTCGAGGCGATCGAGGTAGACAACCCTATAATCGAGGTCATAATGGCTAAAAAGGAGCTTATTAAGTTAATGGGAAGGGATCGTCTCACGCAAGTGGTCATTGAGGAGGTTGCTAGGTTAATGGAAGATAGCAGTCTCCTGCACATCGGGCTGAATGTAAAGTTAATCAGCACCAAAGCGATCGAGGTACCGGATAACTCCTCTACTTAGACTGGCGAGGACTGGCCCGGTGGGGACATTCGGTTTGAACCGAGAGAGGAGGGGGGAACCACTTTTATGGTGGAGCTACCTTTAATTCAGGGAATAGCAGGGAATAGCAAGGGCTTGAACCCTCCTGCCCTACGTAGTAGTTTATTACGAAGTATGGGTGAATCCGCGAACCCTTGAACCCTTATGAAGAGGAACCATAATGCTTAATTCATTATTGATCGTGGATGACGAGGATTCCATTTGCAAGAGCCTGAAAAGGTATTTCAGGGTAAAGGGATTCAATGTTCAGGTGGCTCACGACGGCAAAAGCGCCATTGAGCTCTGTCAAACGACTCCGACGGACATGGTTCTTTTGGACCTCCGGCTTCCAGACATAGGTGGATTGGATGTACTAACAATCATCAAGACCACCTCCCCGGGCACGGGGGTAATCATCATCACCGCCTATGGCGATGTGGAGACCGTGGTGAAGGCTATCCAGATGAAGGCCGACAACTTTGTCATCAAGCCTATTAACCTGGAGATGCTGGGGACCATTGTAGAAAAGAGCCTGGAGAGCTACCGCACCAAGGCGGAGGTCCAATATCTCAAAAAGGTATCCCGCCTGGAGGGTTCTACTCTCTTCAAGATGCTGCGACAACCACAGGAGGTATACCACGCGATCCGCCTATTGGCGGACAACTCTTCCACCAATGTGCTGATCCTGGGCGAGATCGGCACCGACAAGGGAATGGTGGCAAATACCATTCATGAGCTCAGCGACCGACAAAACAGGCAGTTTGTGGATATCAACTGTGCAGGGCTGAGCAATGAGCTTTTGGAGTCGGAACTATTCGGCCACGAGCAAGGCGCCTTCACCGATGCTAAAAACCTAAAAAGAGGTCTTTTTGAAGTGGCTAACAGAGGGAGCATCTTTCTGGATGAGATCGGGAAGATGTCCCTGTCCGTCCAGGCCAAGCTGCTAAAGGTCATCGAGAAGAAAGCCTTCCGCCGACTGGGTGGAACCACCAACATCGAGGTAGATGTCCGGATTATGACCGCTACCAATACTGATCTCGAAAAGGCAGTGAAGGAAAGTAGGTTCAGGAAAGACCTCTATTTTCGTTTGAATGTAATGCCCATTACCCTGCCTCCTCTCCGGGACATGCGCGAGGATATCCAACCTCTGGCCAACATTTTCCTGGAGGAATTCAAGAAACTGTTCGTCAAAGAAATCTCCGGCTTCTCCCCGGAGGTGGAAGCGATGCTGCTGTATTACTCCTGGCCCGGAAACGTCAGGGAATTGAGAAATGTCGTTGAAAGAGCGGTTCTTCTCTGTGAGGATAGCATTATAAGAACAATTGATCTGCCTGATAATCTGAAGTGCAGAACGATTTTACCCAAACTGTCTCCTCAAGACGATTGGTCCCTGGAATCCGTGGAGAAGAAGCACCTCGAAAAAGTACTCGTCGCATGTAACAATAATCGCTCCAAGGCCGCCGAAACGTTGGGAATACACCGTTGCACCTTAATCAAAAAGATCAAGAAATATAACCTGCCTCTCTAATCCTTCGACAGGCTCAGAACAAGTTAAGCGTTGTAATTCACCACAGTAGCATTTGACGACATTCAGGCCTAAGTTGTTATCATACCTATTCTTTTTCCATTTCTCTTTAATTCTCCTGTCGCCTTATCCACCTCCCCTTACGGGAGGCCATCTTGATGGTTGAGAGAAATACCCTCTACCTACCTTGCCAATCAACCGTTTCCGCTCCTTGGTCATGCTTGGCACGCAATGTGCTTTATCCATCTTTATTGGGCCTTGCTCCTGATTCCCTGGCAGTAGTTCGTTCGGTAAAATCGTTCAAAGTGGGGTGAAAATGAAAAAGATCTTAATTGTTGATGACGAAGAGAATGTTCTCCTACTCCTGAGCAATGTCCTGAAGACGCATAGCGCGGAAGTAATTACCACCACCAGGATTGAGGAAGCCGAGTACGCCCTCAAGAACACCTTCTTTGACCTGGTGATTACCGACATCCGGTTGACCGGCGTGGTGGGGCGGGAGGGGCTCGAGCTTCTCCAGTATATCCGGGAGAAAAGTCCCGGGACCAGGGTGATTATCATGACCGCTTATGGATCCAAGGAGATCGAGAAGGAGGCTTACAAGAAAGGCGCCTATTTTTATTTCGAGAAGCCCATCGACCTGCGGGTCTTGAATGGTCGCCTAAAGGAAATAGGGATCTATAGCGATATTCTGAAGTAGCCGAAACCCTCGAACCCTTTTCAAATGTTCAACTCAATATTGAACTCTCCGAGGCCTTCGGGAAAGAAGATAGTTAATTTAATTTCGGAGTTCAGAGCTGGATATGATGATATAGTCTTCAAAAACATTCCACCTTTACTAATGTTCTTAGTAAACTCCTCCATCATGAAATCGGCATTAGTGACTCCTATCCTGATGACATAATCAAATCGAGTATCTTTTCTCCTTTCATTCTTCATATCTTTTTGAGAGCAAGCCAGTTATACAGGGTTTAAAACCCCCGGCTAAAAGTTTCCCCATTTTTTAAAAAATAGGCATTTCCACTTACCATTTCATCTAACTATTTGAAATTAAATAGGAATCTTAATTCAGCGACCAATTTTTGGGGAAAGTCCTGTATGCCAGTCCTGTATGCAATTTTTCTTGCAAAATAATGCTTTTTCTGCTATGATTTTTAAAAATAAATATAGGAACCCCCTGAAAATGAAGATTGGCTAATTTGGACAGCTATGATATAATTATATTATTAGAAATGCCTACCTGTTATCACTGCCAGAACGAAATAGAGCTCTCGGGGAGGGTTGGCCGGGAAGGTACTTGCCCTTCCTGCGGCGCAGATCTGCACTGCTGTCGTAATTGCAAATCTTACGATGAAAGTGCCCACAATCAAGGTAAAGAGCCCAATAGTGAGTGGGTCCCGGATAGGGAAAGGAATAATTTTTGTGATTATTTCTCCTTTGCCCCGTTAGAAAAAAAGTCCCGTCATTTATGGGGAGGTGAGAGAACCAATAAATTTGAGCGTGCCCCGTTAGATAGTAAACATCTAACGGGGCGGGCTTAAAGTCTCCTCCATCCGCCTTAGGCGGACTAACGGGGTTTACCGATAAAGGCCAAAGAAACTCCAGAAGCAGATATAGCCAGAGCAAGAGCAGAAGCTTTATTTAAAAAGGGGTAAGGAAAATGAACTCCCCAAAAGTATTGATAATTGAAAATGATGAATCTTATCTCAAATTAATCAGGGGAACTTTGGCCGGATTTGGGTTTAAGAACCTGGTGGTAAAGGAGGGAGAAGAAGCTCCTCAATTAGTGAGGCAGGAACTCCCTGATCTAATTATTCTGGCAGTAGAGTTACCCGAAGTGAATGGGTATGTCGTATGTAGAAGAATTAAAGAAACTGAAGAAACTAAAGGGATACCCTTAATCTTAATTTCTTCTGAGGCTAAACCCGAGGATTTTGAAAAGCACCGGAAGCTCAGGATCAAGGCTGATGAATACCTGCTTAAGCCTTTTAACCAGAAGGATCTCCTGCGAAAGGTCGAAACGCTAATTGATCTTGCACCGATGAAGGAGAAAGAGTTCGGAGAGGAAGAGAAGATTCCTTCCGAGCAAAGAGTGGTCTCGGAGGACAGAGTAGGGGTGCCGAGCAAAGAAATGGCAGCTTTTAAGCAGCTCATTGATAAGATCAAGCTCCAGAACAAAACGGTTGTTGAAAAGCTTAGAAGAGAACTGGACGAGAAGACAGAATCCGAGGAAAGGCTGAGCAGAATGCTGGCAGCTGGAAGAGAAGGCTTTCAGCGAGAGAAGGTAGAGTCGGAGACAAAGCTACGGAAGGAAATCGACGAGCTAAGGGAAGAAAAGGACAGGCTAAAAAGGAATATTTCTGAGCGGGAAGGGGCGTTGCAAAAAGCTGATCAAGCAGAAGAGATCAAAAATAGATTAGATCAGGCTCTTGCGGAAAGAGACAGATTGAGTCAGCAGTATCAAACCGCAATGGAGGAGAAGAGTAGTCTGAGTGAGGATCTAAAAAGGGAGCTGGAAGAAAAAGAAACCCTTATCTCTAAAAAAGAGACATTGCAAAAGGAAATAGAAGCTCTCCAGGAAAGGTTGGTGGAGCGGGAGGAAAAAATTACGGAGGCCGGGGGACTAATTGAGAAGTCCAAGGAGTTTGAAGCAGAACTGATAGGCAAAACCGAGGAGTTGGAAGCACAGTTGGCAGAGAGTAAGAAAAAAGAAGAGGAATTAGAAAAAGAG
>JAUWWP010000229.1 GCA_030616835.1 Deltaproteobacteria bacterium
CTCTGATCAAATCCCAATCCTTCGAGACGGACTTCGTCCTCCTCAGGATCTCGGTTCTTTTCGTGTAATTCGTGGTTAAAATCTCAAGCTGCCTCAGGTAGATAACATAGAGAAACAGAATTTTGAGAACTCCTGATGTTTTTTGGTTGACAGAGAAAGGGTGGTTTGTCAATATATAAAAACAACTGCTTGGAGGGCAAATAGCAGATATTTTGCAAAGATTAATGGGGAGATATTGCTCTCAGATGGGGCTACCGGGATAAGGTAGGAAATAAAATAGGAATTTATGTTTGGGGTTGATGTTTGAAGAAAAAGCAAAACAATAAAAGGAGATAATGATGCAAAGGGAAGAAATTAAATATTTCACTCAAAATATTCTAAAGAAGCGGCTGGAACTACTGGTTGGGAACAAATGGCAGGACAGGGATGAAATTGTAATAGCGATGGAAGAGCAAGACCGGATAAGAAAGAGGTTGAGTAGAAGATTAAAAGGTGAGGAAGGCACGAGGATCATCAGGAGGATGAGGAAGTCTCAATAATGGTTCTGGATACTTCGGTAATAGTTAAATGGTATCGAGAAGAAAGTTAGGTTTTGTTCAATTGCTGAAAAATATTTAAGAGTCTGAGGCTGGAAGGTAGCTGGGCATAAATGTAATAGCCTCTCATTATTTCTAAAAATATCGTTTCCTTCCTCTTTAATACCTCCTCCTTTCCTCATTTTCCAATAAGAAATTTTAATTCAGCGACCGATTTTTTAGGGAAACTCCTATTCACTCAAGTGTAGTATAGTGTAGTAGATTTAACTATACTCTAATCTATTTTGTTTTGAGTAGGGGTCAGAGATTTACTAAGTCACAAGTAGTCTTCCTTGCCCACACCCCTTTCCTTATCTTCCAATAAACATCTCATTTTCTGTTTAGTGGATAGGCGGTTCCACCTGAGGCGAAGTAGGGGCGGACAGTATTGCGGCCTCTACATTCATCGGTCACGGCTGCCAAGTATAGTCCCTTTGTAGCGGCTTGAAGCATTCTTTGAGGGAACTCCCGATTTCTCAGAAAATTGACTTATTTGCGTTCCTGTAGTAATTTTTAGGTCTATGAGAAGATATAGTAACAAATACTTCCTGCCCACATTCCTAATACTTGTCTTTCTAAGTATATCTCCGATTGCGGCTGGTGTCGAAACCGAAGGGTCGGTTGGATCCCCCTTAGGAGGAGAGGAAAGGCTCTTCGCCTTTGCCCGGAGCCTCTATCAGGATAAGCTCTATGATCTTGCCTCCGCGGAGCTTCAGGGTTTCCTGGAGAGGTATCCGGAAAGCAGCTTTAAAGAAGAGGCATTGGTTCTCCTGGCCAAGTCTCATTACTTCAGCGGCTCCCTTTCTCAAGCAAGGAATGATTTTTTCAAGATTCTGGCTGAATACCCCCGAAGCAAGTACCAGGAGGAGGTTCTCTTTTATCTGGGAGAATCGCTCTTTGGACTGAAAGATATTAATGAGGCCCTTGTTTATTATGAAAGATTATTGGTTGAGTTTCCGAAGAGCTCTTTCAAGGTATCCGTTATTGATCGAAAGAAACAGATCCTTTATCAGCAGGCAGTCGGGCTGTTTGAGTCTAAAAATTACCAGGAGGCCCTGGAGAAATTCCGTCAGGTTCAGAAGGATCCCTCCTTGGAGATACCGGGCGATGAGCTTCTGCTCAAGCTCGGTGATACCTATTTTCAACTCAAGAAATACAAACAAGCCGCAGGAAGTTACCAGGAGCTAATCTCGGGCCTCTCCGGGAGTCTGCTTTTGCCCAGGGCAGAGTTTCAACTGGCCTTAATTGCCTATCGAGGCCGGAAGTTTGCCCAGGCCGCTGAGCAGTTTAGATCCTTCATCGAGAAATATCCGGAAGGCCCCTTGATCCCTCGGGCCCGCTACTCACTGATGTGGGCTCTCTATCATCAGGGAAAATTCAGGGAGGCATATCAATATGGAGTAGATAACAGCCTGCTTGAGGATTATGAGCTCGCCTGGGAAGAGCCCTTGCTGAAAGCTAAGATTCTCCTGGCAGAAAAGAATTATCAGGAGGCCAAGGAGGTTTTGCAAGAAATCCTTTCCGCCTCAGAGGGACTGGAAGAGCCGTCCCTAGATGATATCCCTCTGGAGGCCCTCTGGCTTCTGGCTGAGGCTAACAGTGCGTTGGGTCTTTCCGAGGAAGAGATGGAGATTTATCAGAGAATTAGCCAGGAAGCCGCAAACGCCGAAGATGCAATCAGGGCCCTGCTTTCTCTCGGGAAGAGCTACCTTTCCCGTGATAAGTACCCGGAGGCGACCAAGGTCTTTAAAGAGATTATTGACCGGGACCCTTATGGGCCTTATACCTCCGAGGCCCAGTTCCTTCTGGGCAATTTGCACTTCGAGCTGAAGGATAGAAAATCGGCCTATTCCTTCTATCAGGATCTCCTCCGCAATTTCCCGGAGAGTCGGTATTTCCTGGAGGCCTACTTTCGTCTTGCCGAGATCGAGCTTCTTGAGGGAAAGACTGCTGAGGCCCTGGTAAAACTCGAAGAAATCCGGGAAAGAGCTCCCCAGAGTCCATTTGCTAAAGAGGCCCTCTATCTGTCGATTGACGGCTATCTGCAGGAAGAGAAGTTCTCTCAGGCTCAAGAGGCCCTGCAGGTCTTCGTGACTACCTATCCTGAGGACCCGCGTTCAGAAAGGCTGAAGTTCCGCTTGGGGGAAATATATTACTCTCAGAGTGAGTATTCCCAGGGGATTATTGTGTTTGAGGAATTACTTAAGGAGGCTCCTTCGGAAGACATGAGGCCCGAGATCCAGTTCCAGATAGCCTGGGGTTATTTAAAAACCGGAGAGTATGAGCACTCCCTGAGGGAGTTAAACTCCATTGTCCAGGGTTATCCCCATAACCAAATAAATGAAAGGGCCCTTTTCTGGCAAGGATGGATCCTCTTCCAGCAAGAGAAGTACCCTGAATCTACTGAGGAACTGGGTAGGCTAATAGAGCAGTATCCCCAAAGCGAGCTGAGGCCACTCAGCCTCTGGTTTCTGGCACTCAGCTCCAATCATCAGGAAGAATTTGACCGTGCCTTTTCTTTCCTTACTGAGCTCCGAGCCCTCTCACCGGAGGAGAATTTTCCCGTCCGGAAAAAGATTGAGGAGTACTGTCAGGCAAAGGAGGATTATCAGGGCCTGCTGGAGCTTTCCGGAAGATTCTGGGAGAGTAATCCTGACCAGGAGCTCACTGCTGCCCGGCAACTGGAGAGGGCCAGAAGCTATTTAGCTAAAAAGAACTATAAGGGGGCACTAAAACTACTCAGAAAACTTAACCTCATTTATCTTCCCTCATCCCTTCAGGAAGAAGTGCTGTTTCTGCTGGCTAAGAGCTACCGGCTCGGAGAAGCTGTGGAGCTCAGTCTCCGGGCGGCGGAGCAGCTTTTAAAGATCTTCCCGGGGGGCAAATACGCTACTGAGGGGTTAATTTTAAAAGCAGAGATCTACCGTCAGGAAGGGGACTGGCGCCGAGCCTTGAACAGCCTGGATCAGATCCGCTATGAAGGTAAGGACTCAACTCGGGAGGCAAAGGCCCTTTATCTGCTTGGGGATTGCTATCTTAAGCTCTTCCAGGAAGATATGGCGAATAAGTCCTTCCTTAGGGTAATCGATGATTATCCGCCCTTGGACAAGTCCGCCTCTGGCGGAACAGAAGGAATGGACCTGGCTCGCCTTCAGATCGGGCTTTTTTTCCAGAAAAGAAAACTGTATAATGAGGCTATTAGGGCCTTCTCTCAGGTAGTGGAGGGTTCAAAGCAGTCCCGGCTTCAGGCCGAGGCCCAATACTGGATCGGAGAGTGCTATGAGCTTCAGGAAAAGTTCGACCAGGCTATTCTCGAATACTTAAAGGTAACCTATCTGCACTCTGAGAATGAGGATTGGGCGATCACTGCCCGCTATAAGGCCGGGATTATCTGCGAAAAGCTGGGGAGATACGAGGAAGCCATAACACTATTAAAAATGGTTGCCGATGAGGCTAAGGAGGACAGCCGGGGAAAGTTTGCCCGGAAGAAGGTTGAGGAAGTAGAGAAAATTCTGGAGGGGGATAAGAACTGAGTAGGGAAAGGAGTAAACCTTGGAAGAATCCCTAGTTGAAAAGAGAAAACAACCCCGGGTTCCTATAGTTGTGCGGGTCATTGCGAACAGCAGTGGGGTTATGCAAACCTGTCTTTCCAATGATATCAGCCTGGGGGGGATGTTTCTTGAGACCAAAGAGCCCTTCGAAGTTGGGGAATTGCTTAGCCTGGAATTCTCCCTTCCCGATATTAGCAGGATGTTTAATGTTAAAGCTAAGGTTATTCGGACGGTTGAAGAGGAACTGGATCGAAGGGAGATCATTATTGCGGGAATGGGAGTAAGCTTTATAGAGTTTGACCAAGAAAGTAAGGGATTAATAAAGGATTTTGTTGAGAAAACAGATTAAACCCTGTTAGTCCGCCGGAGGTGGATTTCTAATGGGGTAAATGGAGATGGTCGGGGCGAGCCGATTTGAACGGCCGACCTCTTGGTCCCGAACCAAGCGCTCTACCAGGCTGAGCCACGCCCCGACGCTATATCCAACAATGAATGAGGATTTTTTCCGCGACCTTCCCGATTTCACATCGGGACGCTCTACCAGGCTGAGCCACGCCCCGAATCCGCCTAAGGCGAATTATACGAAATTTTAAGAGAAATGGCAATTATTTATTGACAGATGTTTTAAATCGAAGTATTTTTTAAATCAATGATTTAAAACTATTTTCCTGAGGAGGAAGCTATGAGAAGATTTGTGGTAGTAATTGGTGCTTTAGTGTTGACCTTATTTTTCTCCGCATCAGCCGTGGCCGAACTGGAGCAAGGAGAGGTCACGGTTGGGGGTGATATCCGGGTTCAAGGGCTGGCTACCAGGAATGTTACCGATCTTGAAGATGATATTTACATGCCTGAGGATGTTGATATGGACTCCTCCGAGTTCCTTCGACACCGCACCCGGCTCTGGGTTGATGTTGA
>JAUWWP010000547.1 GCA_030616835.1 Deltaproteobacteria bacterium
ATGTTGAGGAATATAAGGTCAAATGCATCACCTGTCACCATAAAACAAAGGAAGGTGAAACTCCCAAGGACTGCAAATCATGCCATGATCCGAAAGAGAAGAAGGGTGAGGCGATTATCCTCAAGAAGGCCTTCCATCAGCAATGTAAAGACTGCCATAAAAAGGTAAACAAGGAAGAAGGAAAGAAGGCCCCTGCCAAAAAGTGTAAGGAGTGCCACAAAAAAGAGGAGAAGAAGTAGCATTTAACCCCGCCCCGATGTCCATCGGGGCGGGGTTAAATTATTCGGTTTTATTGACAAGTCTCTTTCCAGATACTATCGGTGAATGCTTTTGGAGAGCGATTCTTTTAGCTTGAGATACTGGTAGGATGAAAGAATATGTTATTCAATTTTGCCAATGTCCTGGTCTTTCTAATCCTCGGGATCCTCTTTGTCGCTATCACCTTAATCCTTACCCGCATATTCCGGCCCAGCGCACCCGGTGAAGTAAAGCTATCCATCTATGAATGCGGTGAGCCCACGATCGGCACGTCCTGGATCCAATTCAATATCCGTTTTTATATAATCGCCCTGATCTTTATCATCTTCGATGTGGAGATTGTTTTTCTCTACCCCTGGGCGGTAGTTTTCCAAAAGCTGGGATGGTTTGCCTTCGTAGAGATGATGATCTTCATCTTCATCCTTTTAGTTGGCCTGGCCTATGTCTGGAGAAAAGGGGATCTGGACTGGATCAAGACCCTAAAAACAGATTTTAGATTTTAGATTTCAGATTTCAGATCTGGAATCTACAATCTACAATCTACAATCTATTGTATTATGGGTATAGTTGAAAATAGATTCCCGGAGAATGTCCTTTTTACTACCGTAGATGACCTGTTTAACTGGGGGAGAAAGTCATCACTCTGGTATCTGCTCTTTGCCACTGCCTGTTGCGGAATCGAATTGATGCAGACCGGAGCCTCTCGCTATGACCTCGACCGCTTCGGTGCCATTTTTCGGGCTACCCCTCGCCATGCTGACCTGATGATTGTTGCCGGAACTATCACCCATAAGATGGCCTCCCGGGTAAAGCGCCTCTATGACCAGATGCCCGAACCCAAGTATGTTATTTCCATGGGAAGCTGTGCCAATTCCGGGGGGCCCTTCTATAAGGACTCCCCTACGGTAGTGAAGGGAGTAGATTTGATCATCCCGGTAGATGTCTATGTTCCGGGATGCCCTCCCCGGCCGGAAGCCTTAATTGAAGGGATAATGAAGCTCCAGCAAAAGATTATGAGGCAGAAGAATTTAGTCAGGAAATTGTAGGGGCCATTCATGAATTGCCCCTACTACTCAAATGGAAGCACAAAGAATTTATCAATTACTGACGGAAAAGTTCCCGGAAAAGCTCTATGAGCTTAATCAGGAGGCCACCCAACCGGCTTTTATCAGGGTAAGCCCCGAGGTTATTGTTGAGGTATCCTCTTATCTCAAGCAGGATTCGGAGCTTGCCTTCGATTCTTTAATGTGCCTGAGCGCAGTTGACTACCCGGGGAATTTAACCGTTGTCTATCACCTCTTTTCCACCAGGCACCTTCACCGGATCGCTATCAAGGTTGAGCTTCCCCGAGAGGATCCCAGGCTCCCTACGGTGGAAGGGGTCTGGCCGGCGGCTAACTGGCATGAGCGGGAGGCATATGACCTTTTGGGCATTATTTTCGATAACCACAGCGACTTAAG
>JAUWWP010000231.1 GCA_030616835.1 Deltaproteobacteria bacterium
AGCTTTCACCATTTCCAATCATTTCTTGAATTTCTATCTTAGTCATTTGCATTATTTGGGGTTATCTTAACATTATATTAAATAAATCTAAGTAATCAATTAACATTCTGGTTACGAGAAACTTCTTCTTCACTGTCTCCTTGGCCCGTTTGCCCATCTCCTCTGCTAATTTAGGTTCCTGCAAAATCTTTATAACCCTATCGGCGGCCCCTTTTATGTCAGAATGCTCAACCAAAAAACCGTTTTCTCCGTCTTTTATTTGAAGTGGTATACCGCCCACATTTGAACCAACAACCGGTGTTTCCTTCCACATTGATTCAGTTACCGTAAGGGCAAAACCCTCCCTTATGGATTTTTGCATTATAACTGAAGATATCCGTTGGAGGGCATTAATGAAAATGAAGTTCGAACTGGCAGGCTCACTTACCAGTATTACATCTCCTTTTTCGATTAGAGACTTTGCCTCTCTCTCTGTTCTTTTGTAAATCTCCAGTCCTTCTGGATCATCCGTTGCCATATTTCCACACAGCACCAATCGGCAATCAACTTTTTCTTTAACCAGCTTAAATACTTCGATCACACCCTCCGGGTCCTTCCACTTGTCAAACCTTGATATTTGAGTTAGGAGCGGCTTATCTGTGCTTACCCCAAATTTTTTGAGATATTTTGAAATAAGTCTTTCGGAAATCTCAATATTTTTGGGAGAGAGGGGATCAATAGCAGGATAGATAATCCTTTGTTCTACTGGAATATCTTTCTTTTTATATTCCTCGTTAGAGACAATAACTGAATCATATCTACGGATGAAGGCTTTAAGAAATTCCCAGGCCTCTTCATTTGGATTTGATATATCTATATGGCACCGCCAGATCCATGGCTGTCTTTTTTTGTAAAATTCTATGAGAGGAAGGGGTTGGGGATCGTGGATAATTACACAATCATGGTCTATGTGCGTATATGTGGAGAAATTTTCGTTTGCCTGGATATACAGTCGCCTCTTCATCTCAGTAAACCTTATTGGTTCCCCCTGAAGGGCGTTGTGAAATTTCTTGGTTACGGTAAAAAAATCAGGATTGCCATGTAGTATTCTCCAACCGGCATCAAGCCCCACCTCGTTCATAAGGGGCACGAGGCAGTTTAAAATCTCGGCAACACCACCACCCTGATAGGTAGAATTGATGTGCAGGATATGCTTTCCATAAAGCTTTCTTACCCGCCTACATATTCCATTTATTACTTCATCTCCTACAACTTTTCTATAATCTTCCAAACGCCGCATCATCTCAACCTCCTGAAACTAATTCTTCCAATAGCAACCGCACATCCCTTGGGAGATACAAATTAAACCTCGCCTTCGAGGGGCTGAATCCGACCTTGATCGAGTAACCTATCTTAGGAAGAACGGCGAAAACATCCTCATCGGTTAAATCATCGCCCACGGCTAAAAGGAAGTCCCACTGTTCTTTTGAAATCCATCGCAGTGCTGCCCGACCTTTATTTATGCCAATATTTTTTATTTCAACTACCTTACTTCCTTCCAACACCCGAAGATTAAGATTGGCAGTAAGATTTACGAGAATCTCAATCAACTCTCTTACTCTTATTGAGCTTAAGTCAGGATCGGCTTTCCGATAGTGCCAGACAAGGGAAAATTCTTTCTCCTCAATAAAAGAGCCCGGGGTTCTATCCACATATAGCTCAAGGATCGGGCTTATGTTTCCCTTCCACTCGTCGGTTAAAGGCTCCACCATCTCCCACTCTTTTTCTTTTATCCATACGCCATGTTCAGCCACCAAACCCAGACTTAAGTTGCCAAACCACCTCTCCAGGGTATCTTGATCCCGACCACTAATAAGTACCACTTGATTTTTTAGGTTTTCCGCAAGTTTTTCAAGTAATTTTAGAAGCTCGTCATCAGGTTTTGCCTCTTCCGGCCTCCCAGAAAAGGGAACGAGTGTTCCATCATAATCTAAGAGCAAAAGCCTCCTCTTGCTTTTACGATAATTGCCAACTAACCTACCCTTCATCTCGGAAGTTAGCATCTTCACAGTTGTCTCTTTTTGAAGCCTTTTGGTGTAGAGCAACCTGTCAGTAAACTCTTCTACCCACCGCAATATATTGTACCGCTGCAAGCGTTTTTGCATTGCTTTATTGCGCTCCTGCTGTTCTTCTTCCGACATCTTTAAGGCTTTTTCCAAAGCCTCGGCTAACTCCTCATTGTCGTGGGGATTTACTATGATTGCCTCTCCCAACTCCCTTGATGCTCCCGCCATCTCACTTAATACTAAAACCCCTTTTCCCTCGGTTTTTGTTGCTATATATTCCTTTGCTATGAGATTCATTCCATCTCGGAGAGGAGTGAGCACGGCAACATCAGAAATACTGTATAAGGCAGCAAGGCTGGGAAAAGGTAAAGAGCGGTAGAGGTACCAGATGGGGGTCCAACCAATCGTTCCATATTTTCCATTAATCCTACCAATAAGTTCATCTACCTGTTTTTTTAGCAACTTATAATGTTCTACCTGGGTACGGGAAGGAACTGCAACCAGAATGATAACTACTTTCTCCTTGTATTCTGGGTTTCTTTCCAAAAAAGTGTCAAAGGCTTCTAAGCGTTGAGGAATCCCTTTTGTGTAGTCTAAGCGGTCTATTGATAAAATCACTTTGCGTTCTCCCAATTTTTTTTGGAACTTGGTTATCTCCTTTCGCACTTCTGGCTCCTGATTAGCTTCTGAAAACCGTTTATAATCTATTCCCATTGGAAACGCATCCGGCATTACTATGCGACCACCGGCAGCAATTCGACCCATATTGTGTTCGTAGCCTAATAAACGATGTGCATTATTAATAAAATGCTGGACATAATCGTAGGTGTGAAAACCTACAACATCTGCTCCCAAAAGTCCTGCTAATATTTCCTTTCGCCATGGAAGTAAGCGAAATACCTCAAAGGAAGGGAAGGGTATATGAAGGAAAAAGCCTATTGTGGAATCAGGTAATCTCTCCCTTATAAGTTTAGGAAGTAAGGTTAAATGATAATCATGGATCCAAATAATATCATCTTCTTTTACAATCTCCATAACTGCGTCACAAAAAAGCTCATTAACCTGCTTATAAGCCCTCCATAAACTTTCGTCATGGATCACATATTGGGTAAAATAGTGAAAAAGGGGCCAGAGAGTCCGGTTACAAAAACCATGATAGTAATTTTCAACATCATTTTGGGTGAGAAAAACTGGGTAGCAGTTAAACTCAGGAATCAACTTTGTTTTGATAGCCTCATTCTCTCCTTTTATCTTATCCAGTGCAATTCCCGGCCAGCCTATCCATAAGCTATTGTACGATTTATAGAATGAGCCTAAACCGGTGGCCAGGCCACCAATGCTACCACGGAATTGCAAGCTGCCCTTTCTCTTTTCAATGATGACCGGTAACCTATTTGAAACTATCAACAGCCTACGCATAATACTTTCACCCTTCTTCAGGAGGATGAGGAAGTTAAGCAGGTATTAACTGACCTCCAGGGCCTGTTTCAGGTCGGAGATAATATCCTCGGGATCCTCGATCCCCACGGCCAATCGCAGCAGCTCATCCTTTATCCCCATCTCCAGCCTTTCTCTCCGGCTGAGGTCGTAGTAGGTAACACTGGCTGGGTGAACAATCAGGGTTTCTACTCCCCCGAAACTGGGGGCAATATAGCAGAGCCTGAGCCTGTTCAGAAATCGGTTGGCAGCCCTCAGACCTCCTTTGATCTCGAAGCTTACTACTCCTCCAAAACCATCCATCTGCTCCTTGGCCAGACGATGCTGGGGATGGGTCTTCAGGCCCGGATAATAGACCCTTTTGACTTTTGCATGATTTTCCAGAAAAGCAGCTACCTGCTCCCCATTTCGGTTATGTCTCTCCATCCTTAGAGGAAAGGTCTTCAGCCCCCGGAGCAGCAGATAACAGCATTGAGGGTCAATCATCCCTCCCAAGGTTTTATGAAGCTCTCTGATCTTGGAGATTAGCTTCTCCGAGCCCAGGACCACTCCGGCCAGGATGTCGTTGTGTCCACCCAGATATTTGGTTGCGCTGTGAATGACCAGATCTACCCCGAACTCCAGGGGTCGCTGGTTAAAGGGGGTGGCAAGGGTAGAGTCGAGAAGAAGAATTATCCCTGCTTTCCCGGAAATTAGGGCAAGCTTTTTCAGATCCAGAACATATAGATAAGGGTTAGTCGGAGATTCAGTAAAAATTAGGGTAGTCCGATCATTAATTGTCTCTTCTAACTCCTGGTAATCCCCGACCCGGACAATGCTGCAACTGATCCCGAAGCGGGGGAGCTCATCTTTGCAGAATTGCAGGGTCTTCTTGTAGAGATCATTGGTAATTATGATCTGCTGACCTTTGGAGAGCAGGGCCAGCAGGGTGGTAGTAATGGCAATCATTCCCGAGGAAAAAAGCTGACAGTCTTCGGCTCCTTCCAGCTCAGCCAGCTTCATTTCCACTGCCCTCTGGGTCGGATTCCCATAGCGGCCATACTCAAACCTCACCTTTTTTTTGGAGGTGTAATCATGAATGTCTTTAGTATCATGAAAGACAAAGGTTGAGGTTTGGACTATCGGAGTGATAAGGGAATCGGCATATTTTCTCCTCCCCTCCCCGGAGTGAACCGCTCTGGTGAAAATCCCGGGGGAGTCTTTTTTATTCCTTTTTTTCATCGAATCACCTCAGGCTTTTTTATTTTAAGGTTTTGTCCAGGATTCTAAAAATAGCATCTCTGACGATCTCGTATCTTGCCGGCAGATCCATCGGCAGGTTGGAATAATTAGCTTTAACACCTTTCAGTTTATTCTGGTGATACTTTATCTTGAAATCAGGGAACTTCAGTCCATCAGCAGTTGAGATTACCACCACCCGGTCTTTGGGCCCAATCTTCTTTTTCTCCACCAGCTTAAACAGGACAGCCAGAGCAACCCCGGTGTGGGGACAGCTAAACAGTCCGGTCCGGTCG
>JAUWWP010000395.1 GCA_030616835.1 Deltaproteobacteria bacterium
CCTTCGACAGACTCAGGACAGGGTTTTTTATTTTGTATTTTGATCATTTGATATTATTTAGGATTTGGTGCTTAGTGCTTAGGATTTATTTATATATTTTGTCATTTGAACTTTGGACTTTGTTTGAACTTTGGGTTTTGAACTTTGACATTATCTCACCTTCTATCTACTATATTCCGTGAAGGGCCACCAATACCTTACAGAGTTTTTCCAACCATTAAAGAGTAACAACCTAATCCTGCGCAGGAAAAGAACTAATCTGCCCCTCCACTCCCTTCATAACCCCGCTGAATCTGTTTAAAGCTGCCTTTTCTATGGAGCCCTCTAATTTCTTTAGAAACTCGTTTTGTATCCGGTTACGAGCATAATTAGAAGCTCTACCCTGCAACTGAGCTACGGAGCTGTCAAATATCTGGCGAAGCTCCTTTTCTGCCCTCCTACCGAAAACATTTCCCACCAATTTCTCTGCCAGGGCTCCGATGCTGGCCGGACAGGGGGGAACCCTTACCGGATCTATAAAATATCCCCAGCCAAATCCAATCCCCAGCAGAGTCATTGCCACCATTCCTTTACCCTTCCAGGGATCGATATCTACATAGTGGGAGGAAGAGAGCTTAATTTCCCCTGCTCGAAAAGGGAGGGGCCCCAGGGTGTAAGAAACAGTTTTCATCTCCGTGCCGCCTAAGACATCAAAAATTTTACTTATGCCCTTAAGTGCCCGGGAATCAAATCCAGCAATACTGGGTGTCTCTGCCTCTTTGATCTCTATTTTCGAAGGATCTCCCTCGAAAAATAATTGGCTTAACCTTTTCTTGCTAACCGCTGCCTTACGCCCCACCCCCCAGGTATAGTAACGGGCGGCAACCTGTGTGTTTGCCTTTATCAAGTATGCCTTGCCAAAGAAGATGATGGCCAGAAAGAGCAAGAGAAGGACCGGCAGAACGATCACAAACTCAGTCATCGCCTGCCCGGTTCGGTCAAAAATCAACCTTTTAAGATATTTAATGCTCATCGTGAACTGTCCCGCGTGCACGCGGGATTAAAGCCAAATAACAAAATCCAAATATCAATAGATAGGATTCAAGTCCCTGCTACTCCTTGCTACTCCCTTCCGCCGTCGCTAAAGCTATGGCGGACAAGGCTATTCCCTGAAATAAATGAATTTGTCATTTGAACTTTGGGTTTTATTTGAACTTTGAGCTTTGACATTTGACATTAGTTCTTATTCTCAGTGCAAAATTATTTTTTGCTCAATTTTCCTAAATGCATTCGCGATCTGGCCTCCCCCCTTCTCCCCGCCAATACCCTCAGCAATATCATCAATAGCGGTAAAGGGAGTAAGCCTGCTCTCCCAGTCACTAAGCAGAACAATCTTCCCGGCCCGATTAAGCTTACTCGTGGGCCTGGCCTGGGCGAGGGCCAGGCTTCCCCAGACATTGGTATTCTTTAGCAGCCGGGGAAGGAAAGTAGGCTGGCTGCTCTCCCGAGTATCCCAGGCAACCACTGCCAGCCATTGGTTAGTGAAGAAATCCGGATCCAATTTCAGAGGACTGAGGGCAAGATCGCTCTCTGCCTCATATTTCTCAACTACCTTCACATCGAGCTTGGAGAACTTCCATTTTTCCTTCAGATACCTGCACTCTCCCTTCACCCATTTTTTGTTTTTATCTATATAGCTGTAACTACAGGTATCATATGTTTCATAAATTTTATCAAGAATCGGCTTACCGGCAGTAAAATCCTTTTTGATAGGAGTATCGGAACTCAGGATCCGAATGCAAAAAGGCTTATCTCTTACTAACAAAGGACTCCGCTTTATCCGGCAGGTTCCCTCCTCGCTAAAGGTCGTAGGACATCCATTCTGATCGCATCGGGAGGGCTTAAAGAGCTGAACATAATAATACCATTCTTTGCTTTTAATTTTAACTACCTTTTCAAAAGGCGGCTCACTTGCCATCAGTTTTTTGATGTCGGAATAACCCTTACAGATCTCATCGGGCTCTTCACAACTAAACACAATAGATTTCTCCGGAGTAAACCTCATCCCCTGTCGGGAGAAATCAAAGGCCCGGCCAGCAGCCCGGGCAGCACCCTTTACCTTACCTTTGATATCCAGACCGAACCATTTCGTTGCTTCATGAGCTTTGCTCAGAGCATTGCCGGTAATTTTATTAAGCAGTCTCCAGACCTCCTCAGCAACATCCTGAAGAAGATCGCTCATATCGGCCCTGTTTAAATGGTACCCCAAATTCATTTTACTCTCGTGAGTTCTTTCATAACTCACCGGAACAAAGGGAAAAGGCAGAGCAGCGATCCTGGCTCCATTGGCATTGGCTATCCGGATCACCTCAAACTCGGCAACCACCGGAAAGAAGGTAGCAATCTTGTGCTCCAAATAAGAGAGCCGGCAGGCGATGTTATAGAACTTATTCAGTTGGTAGGGAGCGTTGCAGGTCAGAGCTGCGGCTACCCCCTGGAGACCAGGGACAAACCAGGCCACTCCGGCAAGAACCACATAGGCAATCATCACTAGGATCGTCCCCATAATCCCCCGATTTAGTTCGGCGATAAGATTTAACCCCCGGGCCTCCCAGGTGGCTCCGGAGAGAACGGCGGCATCAGCAGCATTCTGAAGCTGGATCTTTTGGCTGACCTGGCTTCCCACATTAATAGTGACTGCCAGAAAGCAAACCAGGACGATCAGGATCAAGGCAACAAAAACTATTGACTGCCCACCCTCATCTTTCCCTAATCTCTGGATCTGCCTGGTAAAGATCTTCAGCATATTTTCAATATTATTGAAGCTCCCGGCAATTAGAGGAAACAAATAGTTGAAGCGTTTTGTAACCGAGGGAAATTGCCACTTCTCTTTTTAACCTATATCCTCTCCCTCCCCCCGGCACCCGCTCGACCTGATCGGCGGTAAAACACCCCGCATTGGGCCCGGTCTTGATACAGTAAGGACACGAGGCCGGTGAGGGCGGAGCTCCGGCCTCTTCCATGGTTAAGGTGCAGCGGGCAGTAATCGGGAAAAAATATAGATTTCCGAAAAGGGTATTAATGTTAGACTCAATATCTGAAGGGAACACTCCCAAATTATCAAGTGATTGGAGCTCTGGAGGTATAGAAGCGCCGCTATCGAAAGCCTCCGGAAAAGTTTGACCGATTAACCTATTGACAATGGGAAAGATCAA